>NZ_JBVIPD010000007.1:202072-409209 GCF_055578235.1 Streptomyces sp. NPDC033136 | reverse complement strand
AGTACCAGCTCAGGCCCCGCGACTGGGAAGCGGCCGCACGCGAGGGACGCACCATCGCCCCGCTGCTGACCCGCCTGAACACCATCCGGCGGGAGCATCCCGCGCTGCACCGCCTCAGGAACCTCCGCTTCCACCACACCGACAACGACGCGCTCATCGCGTACAGCAAGCGCAGCGGATCCGATGTCGTCCTGGTGGTCGCCAACCTCGACCCGCACCACGCCCAGGAGGCCACGGTCTCGCTGGACCTGCCCCAACTCGGGCTGGACTGGCACGAGTCGGTGCCCGTGCGCGACGAACTCACCGGCGAGACCTACCACTGGGGCCGGAACAACTACGTGCGACTGGAGCCGGGGCGGGCTCCCGCGCACGTCTTCCACGTCCAGTCCCCGCCCGTCGCGCCAGGCAACGGAGGGGCAGGAACGTCATGACCGTGAACGAGCCCGTGCTGGACACCTTCGAGGACACTCCCCCGAGGGACAGGGATCCTGATTGGTTCAAGCGCGCCGTCTTCTACGAGGTCCTCGTCCGCTCGTTCCAGGACAGCAACGGCGACGGCGTCGGTGACCTGAAGGGCCTGACCGCCAAGCTCGACTACCTCCAGTGGCTCGGCGTCGACTGCCTGTGGCTGCCGCCCTTCTTCAAGTCGCCCCTGCGCGACGGCGGCTACGACGTCTCCGACTACACCGCCGTCCTCCCCGAGTTCGGTGACCTGGCCGACTTCGTGGAGTTCGCCGACGCCGCCCACCAGCGCGGCATGCGCGTGATCATCGACTTCGTCATGAACCACACCAGCGACCAGCACCCCTGGTTCCAGGAGTCCAGGAAGGACCCCGACGGGCCCTACGGCGACTACTACGTGTGGGCCGACGACGACAAGGGTTACCCGGACGCGCGGATCATCTTCGTCGACACGGAGACGTCGAACTGGACGTTCGACCCGGTGCGCGGCCAGTACTTCTTCCACCGCTTCTTCTCGCACCAGCCGGACCTCAACTACGAGAACCCGCGCGTGCAGGAGGAGATCCTGGCCGCGCTGAAGTTCTGGCTGGACCTGGGCATCGACGGTTTCCGCCTGGACGCGGTGCCGTACCTGTACGCGGCCGAGGACACCAACTGCGAGAACCTGCCCGCCACCCACGCCTTCCTGAAGCGCGTCCGCCGCGAGATCGACGCGCAGTACCCGGACACGGTGCTGCTGGCGGAGGCCAACCAGTGGCCCGAGGACGTCGTCGACTACTTCGGCGACTACCCCAGCGGCGGCGACGAGTGCCACATGGCCTTCCACTTCCCGGTCATGCCGCGCATCTTCATGGCCGTACGGCGCGAGTCCCGCTACCCGGTCTCCGAGATCCTGGCCAAGACCCCGGCCATCCCCTCGGGCTGCCAGTGGGGCATGTTCCTGCGCAACCACGACGAGCTCACGCTCGAGATGGTCACCGACGAAGAGCGCGACTACATGTGGGCCGAGTACGCCAAGGACCCCCGCATGCGCGCCAACATCGGCATCCGCCGCAGGCTCGCTCCCCTGCTGGACAACGACCGGCACACCATCGAGCTGTTCACCGCGCTGCTGCTGGCCCTGCCCGGGTCGCCGATCCTGTACTACGGCGACGAGATCGGCATGGGCGACAACATCTGGCTCGGCGACCGGGACGCCGTCCGGACCCCGATGCAGTGGACCCCCGACCGCAACGCCGGGTTCTCCACCTGCGACCCGGGCCGCCTCTTCCTGCCGGCGATCATGGACCCGGTCTACGGCCACCAGGTGACCAACGTCGAGGCGTCGATGTCCTCGCCCTCGTCGCTGCTGCACTGGACCCGCCGCATGATCGAGATCCGCAAGCAGAACCCGGCCTTCGGCCTCGGCTCGTACACCGAGCTGCCGTCCTCCAACCCCGCGGTGCTGGCCTTCCTGCGGGAGTACGAGGACGACCTGGTGCTCTGCGTGAACAACTTCGCGCGGTTCGCGCAGCCCACCGAACTCGACCTGCGCGAGTTCGCCGGGCGCCATCCGGTCGAGCTGTTCGGCGGGGTCCGCTTCCCGGCCATCGGTGAACTGCCGTACCTGCTGACGCTCGGGGGCCACGGCTTCTACTGGTTCCGGCTCACACGAGTCGCATCCCGCATCGGCCGGCGACTGTGAGCATGCGCCGACGAAAGGAGGCGTGACCATGCCGAAGACCGCATCCCTCCGCCCAAGCCTCACGCGCCTGGCCGAGCCCATGGAGTCGCTCGGCGGGCTGCTGCGCGACTGGCTGCCGCGGCAGCGCTGGTTCGCGGGCAAGGACCGGCCCGTCACCGAGCTCGGTCTGCTGTCGATGACCGAGCTGTTCCCGGGCTGTCTGCACCTGCTGGTGCACGCCGGTCACGCCGGGCACGCGGGCGTGCCCTCGCCCGGCGGGACGCCCCCGGCCGGCGACTGCTACCAGCTGCTGCTCGGCGTACGGGAGTATCCGGCGCCGCGCCTGCGGCGGGCGCTCATCGGGCAGGTGCAGGACGGGCCGCTGGCCGGCCTGACCGTCTACGACGCGCTGCACGACCCCCGGTCGGCCCAGCTGCTGCTGGACCGGCTGCGGCACCCCGGCACCGCGGGCCCGCTGCGCTTCGACTGCGACCCGGACCAGCCGGTGCCCGGCGGACTGGTGCCGCGTCTGCTGGACGCGGAGCAGTCCAACTCCTCTCTGGTGTACGGCGACGAGTACATCATGAAGGTCTTCCGACGCATCCAGCCCGGCGTCAACCCGGACCTGGAGGTGCCCGGCGCGCTGGCCCGCCAGGGCTGTCACCGCGTTCCCGCGCCGGTGGCCTGGTTCCAGACGAGGCATCCGTTCAAGGCGACCCTCGGTGTGCTGCAGCCGTATCTGCGGGACGCCTCCGACGGCTGGACGCTGGCACTGCACGCGCTGGCCGCCGGCGACGACTTCACGGTCCAGGCCCGGGCGCTGGGCGCGGCCACGGCGGAGGTGCACCTCGCGCTGGCCTCGGCGTTCCCGGTCGGCGCGCCCGGGGAGAACGGGCGTACGGCGTCGGCGATGACCGAGCGGCTGGACGCCGCCGCGCACTGCGTGCCCGCGCTGCAGCCGTTCGTGCCGGGCCTGCGGACCGCGTTCGCCGCCCTGAGCACCTGTGATCCCGGGCCGCCCGCCCAGCGCATCCACGGCGACCTGCACCTCGGTCAGGTGCTGCGGGCCGGACGCGAGTGGTTCGTCATCGACTTCGAGGGCGAGCCGTCCCGGCCGCTCTCCGAACGGCGCAGCGCCCACTCCCCCGTGCGGGACATCGCCGGGATGCTGCGTTCCTTCGACTACGCCGCCCGGCAGCGCCGCCCCTGGCGCCCGGAGTGGGCCCGCCGCTGCCGCGAGGCCTACTGCGGGGGCTACGCCGCCCGTGCCGGCTGGGACCCCCGCAAGAAACACGGACTGCTCCGCGCCTACGAGACGGACCGGGCCGTGTACGAGGTGCTGTACGAGGCACGGCACCGCCCCGACTGGCTGCCTGTGCCGATGGCGGCGATCGAGCGCCTCGCCGTGAGAGGAGACTGAGCCGTGGCCCTGCGCGACACCTCAATCCCGGAGCCGTCCGGCCCGGTCCCGAGCCGGACCGCGCCCGACCTGAGCCCTCCGGACCGCGGGCGCCTGCTCGCGGGCGCCCACCACGATCCGCACGCCCTGCTGGGCGCCCACCCGGCCCCGGGCGGCGTCGTGTTCCGGGCCCTGCGCCCCTTCGCCCGCTCCGTGAGCGTCGTGATCGACGGCAGGCACACGGCCCTCGTCTCCGAGGGCGACGGCCTCTTCTCGGGCGTGCTGCCGCTGGAGGCGATCCCCGCGTACACCCTGCACGTGGGGTACGAGGACGGTGAGCAGGAGACGCACGATCCGTACCGCTTCCTGCCCGCGCTCGGCGAGCTCGACCTGCACCTGATCCGCGAGGGCCGTCACGAGGAGCTGTGGCAGGCGCTCGGCGCGCAGCCCATGACCCACGAGGGCGTGAGCGGCACCCGGTTCACGGTGTGGGCGCCGAACGCGCAGGGCGTGCGGGTGGCCACGGACTTCACCTACTGGGACGGGACGCAGTTCCCGATGCGGTCGCTCGGCGCGTCCGGCGTTTGGGAGCTGTTCCTGCCGGGTGTGGGTGAGGGCACCGCGTACAAGTTCGAGATCACCTCCAGGTACGGGCAGCGCTTCCTCAAGGCCGACCCGATGGCGCGCCGCACCGAGGAGCCGCCCAACACCGCGTCGATCGTGACGGCCTCGCACTACGAGTGGGCCGACGCCGAGTGGATGGCGCACCGCGCTGACACGCCGGTGCACGAAGCGCCCCTGTCGGTGTACGAGGTGCACCTGGCGTCCTGGCGCCCGGGACTGACCTACCGGCAGCTCGCCGAGGAGCTCCCGAAGTACGTCAAGGACCTCGGCTTCACGCACATCGAGCTGATGCCGGTCGCCGAGCACCCCTTCCACGGGTCCTGGGGCTACCAGGTCACCGGGTTCTACGCGCCGACGGCCCGGCTGGGCACGCCCGACGACTTCCGGTTCTTCGTGGACGCCTGCCACCGGGCCGGCATCGGCGTGGTCATGGACTGGGTGCCGGCGCACTTCCCGAAGGACGACTGGGCGCTGGCCCGCTTCGACGGTGACCCGCTGTACGAGCCCGGCGACGGACGCCGGGCCGAGCACCCGGACTGGGGCACCTACGAGTTCGACTTCGGCCGCACCGAGGTGCGCAACTTCCTCGTGGCGAACGCCGTGTACTGGTGCGAGGAGTTCCACATCGACGGGCTGCGCGTCGACGCGGTCGCCTCGATGCTCTACCTGGACTACTCGCGCGAGGACGGCCAGTGGGAGCCCAACGCGTACGGCGGCCGGGAGGACCTGGCGGCCATGGCGTTCCTGCAGGAGATGAACGCGACGGTGTACCGGCGGGCCCCCGGCGTGGTCACGATCGCGGAGGAGTCCACCGCCTGGGGCGGGGTGACCCGGCCCACCGAAACCGGCGGGCTCGGTTTCGGGCTGAAGTGGAACATGGGCTGGATGCACGACTCTCTGGAGTACATCGCCCATGAGCCGGTGCACCGCAAGTACCACCACCACGAGATGACCTTCTCGATGGTGTACGCCTACAGCGAGAACTACGTCCTGCCCATCTCCCACGACGAGGTCGTGCACGGCAAGCAGGCGCTGGTGGCGAAGATGCCGGGCGACTGGTGGCAGCGGCGCGCCACCCACCGGGCGTACCTCGGCTACATGTGGGGCCACCCCGGCAAGCAGCTGCTGTTCATGGGGCAGGAGTTCGCGCAGGGAGCCGAGTGGTCGGTGGAGCACGGGCCGGAGTGGTGGCTGCTCGACGACGGCTACCACTCGGCGGGTGACCACCGCGGCGTGCGCGACCTGGTCCGCGACCTGAACACGGCGTACCGGGCGACTCCGGCGCTGTGGCAGTGCGACACCCGGCCGGAGGGCTTCCGGTGGGTGGCGGTGGACTCGGCCGACGACAACGTCTTCGCGTTCCTCCGGTACGACGCCGAGGGCAACCCGCTGCTGGCCGTGTCGAACTTCTCCCCCGTCGTCCGGCACGACTACGCCCTGTGGGTGCCGCAGGACGTAGTCGCGTGGCAGGAGCGTCTCAACACCGACGACCTGCGCTACGGCGGCAGTGGCGTGACCAACCCGGATCCGGTCAAGCCGGACGACGGCTGTGTCCGGATCACGCTGCCTCCGCTGGCCACCGTGTGGCTGACGCCGTTCGCCGCGTGAAGTGCTGCCACCGCACCAGGTGTCCGACCCGCCTGTGAGGGGCACTGGGGGTCTACCACCGGGAGGACCCGGTGGGAGACGCGGCAGTGGCACAGAAGGGCGGGCATCAGGTGCGCACCGTGGGAGTGGAGGAGGAACTCCTCCTGGTCGATCCGGAGACCGGTGAACCGCGGGCGCTGTCCGCGGCGGTGCTCGCCCGGGCGGAGCTGGACGACGCGGATCAGGACACCTTCGAGAAGGAACTCCACGAGCAGATGCTGGAGTTCGCCACGCATCCGCAATCGTCGATGGAGGCCCTGCGCGCGGAGATCGTCCGCTGCCGCAAGGAGGCCGCCCGGCACGCCGGGGAGATCGGCTGCACCGTGGCGGCGCTCGCCACCTCCCCGCTGCCGGTCAGCCCGGCCATCGGCGTCAGCCGGCGGTACCAGTGGATGGCCGAGCAGTACGGCATCGCCACCCGCGAGCAGCTCGTCATGGGCTGCCATGTGCACGTGTCGGTCGAGTCCGACGAGGAGGGCGTCGCGGTCATCGACCGGGTGCGGCCGTGGCTGCAGGTGCTGACGGCGCTCAGCGCGAACTCGCCCTTCTGGCAGGGCAAGGAGACCGGATACAGCAGCTACCGCAGCCGGGTGTGGCTGCGCTGGCCCTCGTCCGGCCCGACCGAGATCTTCGGCTCGGCCGAGCGGTACCACCGTCTGATCGCGGACATGGTCGCCACCGGCTCCCTCCTCGACGACGGGATGATCTACTTCGACGCGCGGCTGTCCCAGCGGTACCCGACCGTGGAGATCCGGGTCTCGGACGTGTGCCTGCACTCCGGCACCGCCGCCCTCCTCGCCACGCTCGTCCGCGGCCTGGTCGAGACGGCCGCCCGTGAGTGGCGGGAGGACCGGGAACCGCTCGGCCACAGTGTGAGCCTGCTGCGCCTGGCCGACTGGCAGGCCGCACGGTCGGGCCTCTCGGGCGAGCTGCTGCACCCCGCCACCATGCGGCGGATGCCCGCCGAGGCGGTCGTCCGTGCGCTGCTCGACCATGTCGAGGAGGCTCTCGACAGCACCGGCGATCTGGAACGCGCCCGGGCCGCCTGCGACGACCTGCTGCGC
This sequence comes from Streptomyces sp. NPDC033136, assembly GCF_055578235.1. Classification (NCBI taxonomy): domain Bacteria; kingdom Bacillati; phylum Actinomycetota; class Actinomycetes; order Kitasatosporales; family Streptomycetaceae; genus Streptomyces; species Streptomyces sp. NPDC033136. The sequence continues at coordinate 402,350 of NZ_JBVIPD010000007.1, read as the reverse complement.
CACGGCAACGGCGCGCAGGTGCAGCGCGAGGTGATGGAGCGCACGGGGAGCCTTCGGGACGTCGTCACGGAGTGCGTGCGCCACACCCAGGCGTGAGGCGTCCCGCCGTTCGGGGTGAGGGTCGCAGGATCAGGGTTCGGGGGGCCGGGAGTCAGAGGATCAGGCTTCGGGGGCGGGCTCAGAGGATCAGGACGAGGGCGTAGGCCAGGAAGAACGCCGCGACCAGCACCGCGAGGATGATGATCACGGTCAGTGGTCCCTTGGCCCAGCCCTTGGGCGGATTGTGGGTCTCCCGGGGCAGCGCCTCGGGCATGCTGCTCTCCGCCGGCGGGGTCTCGCCCGGCGGTACACCACCGCCGGGTTCCAGACCGGTGCTGCGTTCGGGTTCGGGATCGGGGCTGATGTGTCTCATGCCGTCCGGGTCCCCCATCTCGCCGAGATCATCAGGGGTCCCACTTCCGTATTTCCCGACCCCGGAGGGTCTCGCCTCGACTACATTCGAGCACCGCCGATGACGGTACCCGTCGGCAACGTCACACCCCGTACACGTCAGGAGCAGTGCATGCGCGACCTCGCCCTCGCTCCCCCAGCCGTCTCTCCCCTGACCGGCGGGCTCGCCGACAGCGTCTTCGAGACCGCGGACCGCGAACCCACCCGGCCGATGCTCGCCCGCCGCGCCGATCCCGCCTCCGCCACCTGGGAGGAGGTGACGGCGATCGAGCTGCGCGACGAGGTGGTGGACGTGGCCAAGGGGCTGATCGCCTCGGGGATCGCACCGGGCCACCGCGTGGCGATCATGGCGCGCACCCGGTACGAGTGGACGGTCCTGTGCTACGCGCTGTGGGCCGTGGGGGCCGAGGCCGTCCCCGTCTACCCGACGTCGTCACGCGACCAGGTGGAGTGGATCCTGCGGGACTCCGGCTGTGTGGCCGTGCTGGTCGAGGACGAGCAGGGCGTCATGACCGTCGGCTCGGTGTGCGCGTCACTGCCGTTACTGCGTCACGTGTGGCAGCTGGACGCGGGGGCGCTGGAGGAGCTGGCGGCGCGCGGGGACGTCATCCCGCAGGCCACGGTCGACTCGATGCGCCGGATCGTGCTGCCGGACTCGACGGCCGTCATCGCCTACACCTCCGGCACCTCCGGCCACGCCATGGGCTGCGCGCTCAGCCACCGCAACCTGGCCGCGCCCTGCGACACGCTGCTGACGGGCTGGGGGCACACGGCGGCACCGCGCGGTGAGCAGGGCTCCGTGCTCGCGTTCCTGCCCTTCTCCCACGTGTACGGGCTGATGATCCAGGGGCTGTGCGTGCGCGGCGGGCTGCTGATGGGGCACCAGGCGGATCTGAGCGGGGAGGCGCTGTCGGCGGCGCTGCGCTCGTTCAGGCCGACGTACTTCTACGCGGTCCCCTCGGTCCTGGAGAAGATCTACAAGAACTTCCTGCGCACGGCACAGCAGGGCGGTCACGGCGGGCTGTTCGAGCGGGCCGCCGGGACCGCGCGGGACTTCGCCGCCGCCCTGGAGCGCCAGCGGCTGGGACGGGGCCGGGGCCCCGGTTTCGATCTGCGGCTGCAGCACGCCCTGTACGAGCGCACGGTGTACCGCAGGCTACGGGCCGCACTGGGCGGCCGGGTGCGGCGGGCGACGTCCGGCGGCTCGCCCCTCAACCGCGACCTGTCCCTCTTCTACGAGGGCATCGGCATCTACGTGCACGACGGGTACGGCCTGACCGAGACCGCCGGCGGGGTGACCATGCAGCCGCTGGGCCGGGAGAAGTCCGGGACCGTCGGCCAGGCCCTGCCCGGCACGGAGATCCAGGTGGCGGAGGACGGCGAGATCCTGGTGCGCGGCCCGTCGGTGTTCCAGGGGTACGTCGGCGACGAGGCCGCCACCCGGGCCGCGCTGCGCGGCGGCTGGCTGGCCACCGGCGATCTCGGGCAGCTGGACTCGGAGGGCTATCTGACGATCACCGGCCGCAAGAAGGACATCATCGTCACCAGCAGCGGCAAGAGCGTCGCCCCGGCCGCCCTGGAGCAGCGGCTGCGGATGCACCCGCTCATCCACCAGGCGGTGGTGGTGGGTGACAACCGGCCCTGCGTCGGTGCCCTGATCACGCTGGATCCGGAGTTTCTCGCGCACTGGCGGGCGGCGCTGGCCCTGCAGGGCGAGCTGCGGGAGGCGCGGGAGGAGAACGCGCTGCGGGAGGAGGTCGCCCGGGCCGTGGCCGCGGCGAACAGCGCCGTGTCGCCGTCGGAGTCGATCCGGGTGTTCCGGGTGCTGCCGGAGCCGTTCGACGTGGCCAACGGGCTGCTGACACCATCGATGAAGCTGTGCCGGGACGCGATCGTGCGGCACTACGCGTCCGAGATCGACGCGATGTACGAAGCGCGCAGGCGTCCAGGGCGCCCGAGCACCCCGGACGAAACACCGAACTGGGACGACTCGGACAGCGTGTTCCGCTGAGCGGGGAGCCGGACGAGTAGGGCTCGCCCCCACGGGAACACGCAACAGTGGCGACGCATGAGAGACGCATGAGAAAGGACGACAGCCCTGACGACAGCCCTTGCTGACGCCCGGGCCGGAAAGGCGATATGTCAACCGAGCCGCGTGGGGACGACGCCCTGACCTCCGAGGAGATCCCGAGCCGCACGAACAGCTTCGTGGGCGAGCCGCATGACGTGACGGGTGCGCGGCTGGCCGCGGAGGAGTTCCTGCGTGATCTGGCACGCTCCTCCCCGCCCTCTGCCCCCGAGTACTGGGACGACATCCTGCTGGTGGTGACGGAGCTGGCCGCCAACGCGGTCCAGTACGCGCCAGGTCCGTTCGCGCTGCGGTTGCGCCGCACCTTCGACGGCGTGCACGTGGTCCTGCACGACACCAGCTCCACCGAACCCGCACCCCGCCCCTTCGATCCGCGCAGCGGTGGCGGCGGCATCGGCTGGCACCTGATCCACACACTGTGCGACCAGGTCAGCGTGGTGACCGACGGCCGCGGCAAGGACGTACACGTGTTCCTGCCCTGGTGAACCGGGAACGTCACGGGCGCGAGGCGCCCGTGACCGCCTCAGACCGAGGTCGTCTCGCGCGGCGGCAAGCGGTGGTAGTAGTCGCCCACGGCCGTCAGATACTCCCGGTCCCTCGTCTCGCTGTCGGTCTGGAAGCGGGGCGCCGCCTTGGCGTCTCCCCTGCTGCAGGCCAGTGTTATCTTCCTCGCCTGCGTGTCGATGCCGGTGACGACTCCGGCCGGCACCAGGACGCTGCGGCCGAACACCCAGACGCCGGTGTCGACCACCAGATGCCGCATGCCGTGCGGGTCGTCCTCCCGGTCCACGTGCCCGATCGTGCCGTCGGTCGCCGCGACGCTGAACCCGGTCAGGTCCTGCCCCTCGGTGCGGCCGCTGCCCGGCGCGAACGACCAGATTCTGTCGATGGCCACGCTGTCCATCCTCCCTGACGGTGTGCGGATCGCGGAATTGTGGCGGACGCCTCCCGCCCGCCCTGCTCCACAGCGGCCATTACCCTCCTGACGCAAGCGCATTCGGCGTACGGGCCCGCAACCCGTACGACTTCGGCGACCGGCCTCGACGTTGTTCGCCCCGGGAGGCATGGAGGCCGGTTTCCGGGGTAATCGCGGGGGCGCGGTGACATGCCAGCCCGGCAGCGAAAGGAGGCGCATGACAAACGGCACACGGGGCCGGAGAACGACCGGTATCCCCTCGCACCGCGGTCATCCCCAGAGGTGACCTGCCCAGGCCGTAGCACTTGACGGAGGTACCCGTGCCCCTCGCCCAGAACCCGCTGTCCGTGGAAGTCGAACTGCCCCGGGAGGACGTGGCCCTGATCACGGTCGACGGCTACCTGGACGTCGACACCGCGACCGAGTTCCAGGCCCATCTGGCCAACCAACTCCACCACGGCCGACGCCACTTCCTGCTCGACCTCTCGTCCGTCCCGTTCATGGACTCGTCGGGGATGAACATCATCCTGCGGGTGTACCAGGAGACCCGTAAGACCGAGGGCAGTGTGCACGTCATCAGCCCGACACCGGCCGTGCGACGCATCCTCGACCTGACCGGCGTCAGCATCACCGTGCCGATATCGGAGAGCCTCGACGAGGCGCTGGCCCGTGTCGACGAAGGGCCGCACCTCCCGGAGGACCAGGGCATCTGACGGGCCGGTGGCCCCCTCGGGACCGGCGCCGGCACAACCGGCGGCCCGGTGCCCTCGCTCCGCCCCGCCCGGACGGCGTTCCATGTTTCCCCCGCGCTCGTTCCGGCGGTGGCCAACCGCCGTTCCCTGCACCGGATCGCTTGCCCCGGAACAGGTGTCGTACGAGGTCGGCGCATGGTTAGAGTTGTCGCCCGGCAAGTGTCACATCGCCGTCTCGTTGCCAGAAGCGGGCTCGGTCGACGCAACGCGGATGAGGAGAGAACCAGGTGCCGGAGCACGAAGCGGACGGACAGCTCGCCACGCCGACACACGAGGTGCGGGACTTCCTGCACCGGCGGCGTGAACAGATCGCCCAGCGGTGGTCCGACGAGCCTCTTTTCCGCACCGTGTTCACCGTCTCGCGCGACGAGGCGGTGGAGGCGGGCAAGGTCATCGTGGACGCACTGGCCCAGGTGGCCGACGCGGAGCAGGTGGAGGACCCGGACGCGGCGGGATTCAGCGGGGTGCGCGAGCAGCTGGCCCGGATGGGCGCGGCCCGCTCCCGGGCCGGACTGTCGAACACCCAGGTCTCCAGTGAGCTGGCCGCCCTGCGGCCGCCCGTGGAGAACCTGCTGGCCGCCGATCTGGAGCAGGCACCGCCCGAGCACCTGCGGGCGGCGTCGACCGCGCTGACGGTACTGATGGGCACCCTGCGGCTGGTGGCGATGCAGTCGGCGCTCAGCGAGTGGCAGGCGCTCAGCGACCGGCAGCGGCTGCAGCTGATGGAGGTGGCCACACCCGTCATCCGGCTGTGGGACGGCGTCGTGGCCGTGCCGCTGATCGGGACTCTCGACAGCGCCCGCAGCCAGATCGTGATGGAGACGCTGCTCAACGCCGTCGTCGACCAGCACGCCCGGTTCGCGATCCTCGACATCACCGGTGTGCCCACCGTCGACTCGCTGGTCGCGCAGCACCTGATGAAGACGGTCGCCGCGACGCGGCTGATGGGCGCCCAGTGCATCGTCTCCGGCATCCGCCCCGCCATCGCGCAGACCATCGTGCATCTCGGTCTGGACCTGGACGTCATCACCCGCGCGAGCCTCGCCGACGCGCTGGGCTACGCGCTGCACCAGCTCGGCACGGACATCGTGAACCCTGGTTCGGGTCAGCGGTGAACGACGCGTACTCCCGCCCCACGGGCCACGTGCCGGTCCTCCGGCTCGGCGACGTCCTTCTGGTCACGCTCCAGGGGGACCTGCACGACAGCACGGCGCAGCAGCTCCAGCAGGATCTCGCGGAGACCATTTCCCGTACCGGGGTGCACGGCGTTCTCATCGACATCTCCGGCGTGGAGATCGTCGACTCCTTCCTCGGCCGGGTGCTGGCCGAGATCGCCGCGCAGGCCAAGCTGCTGGCCGCGCGCACCGTGGTCGCCGGCATGCGCCCGGCGGTCGCCATCACCCTGGTGGAACTGGGCCTGACGTTGCCGGGCCTGAGCACGGCGCTCAGCACCGAGGCGGGCATGGAGCTCCTCTCGGAGCGCTCCCCGGCGCACCGTGCCGGCGGCCCGCGTCAGGAGAGTCCGTGATGCACACCGCCGCGGGCGTCGAGGCCTGCCTGCCCATCCGGTCGGACATGGACCTGGTGTGGGTGCGCCAGCACGTACGGCAGGCCGCTGCCCGGCTCGGCTTCGGCCTGGTGGAGCAGACCAAGCTGGTCACCGCGGCCAGTGAGCTGGCCCGCAACACCCTGGTGCACGGGGGCGGCGGCACGATGGAGGCGACGCAGGTCGGCACCGCGGGTGCGAGGGGACTGCGGCTGGCCTTCAGCGACGAGGGGCCCGGCATCGCCGACCTGGACCTGGCCCTCAGCGACGGCTACACCTCCGGCGGCGGGCTCGGCATGGGGCTGAGCGGCGCGCGGCGCCTGGTGCACGACTTCGACCTCGACAGCACGCCGGGCTCCGGCACGACGGTGCGGGTGACCTGCTGGGTGGCCCAGCCGCCCCGTCCACGCGAGGAGGCCTGATGCCGCGCGTGTGGGACGTCCCGGTGCGCGACTCGACGCGGGTGCGTGACGCGCGGGTCGCCGCCGAGGGCGCGGCCGCGCTGGCCGGGCTGGACGAGCGGCGCACCGCCGCCGCCGCGCTGGTCGCGACCGAGCTCGCCACCAATCTGCTCAAGCACGCCGAGGGCGGCCAGGTGCTCATCGACGTCGTGGCCCCACCCGCGCCGCACGGGGACCGTGAGGAGTCGCGGCTCGTGCAGATCGCCGCGATCGACCACGGCCCGGGCATCGCCGACGTGCCCGCGGCCGTGCGGGACGGTTTCTCCACGACCCGCTCGCTCGGCGCCGGCCTCGGCACGTGTCTGCGTCTCGCCGACGACTTCAGCCTGCACAGCACGCCCGGCCGCGGCACGGCCGCGGTGGCCCGCGTCGGCATGACCCGCCGGGGCGATGACGCACCCGTTGGTCCGCGGGTGCGGACGTGGCCCGGCGGGATGTCGGGGAGCTGGGACCACACGCCCGGGCCGGACGCTGCCGGGACCGGAGCCGCAGCCCCGGGCAGCGGGCTGTGGCCGGGCGGTACGCCGCCCTTCGGGACCGTGGCGTACGGCGGACCGGCCGGGCACACGGCGGCCGGGGAGGCCGGCACCGCCCCCGGCCCCGGTCATGTGCCCGCGGGCAGCGGTGTGCCGGCGGGAGGCCGCGGTACGCCCGGGAGCGAGCAGGGGCGCGCGGCGGTGCCAGTCCCGAACCTACCCGGCACTGCTGCAGACGGCCCTGGCGAGCCGCGCGCCTGTACGGCGGGGCCCGCCGCACAGGCCGGCCCGTCACCGGACCGTTCCGCGCCGGCCACCGGCGTGCGCGCCGGCGGCGTGAACATCCCCTACGGCGGTGCCGAGTACTCGGGTGACGCCTGGGCCTGGGTGCGTTCCGGGGACCTGGTGACGCTGATGCTGGCGGACGGGCTGGGGCACGGGCCGGAGGCCGCCCGGGCGTCCTCCACCGCCGTCACGGCGCTGCACCGCTGGGCGCACCTCTCCCCCGCCGAGTCGCTGCGGCGGCTGCACGAGGCGCTGAAGGGCACGCGGGGCGCCGCCGTCGCCGTGGCCCAGCTCGACCTGCGGGCCGGGCGGCTGGCATTCGCCGGGATCGGGAACGTGGGGGCCCGGCTGCGCGCGGACGGCACCTGGCGTCCCCTGCTGTCGCGGCCCGGCATCGTCGGCCTCCACCGCCCCACCACCACCCTCCGCGAGGAGGTGGCCGACTGGGGCGACGACCGGCTGCTGGTCCTGCACACCGACGGCCTGCCCAGCCGCTGGACACCACCGTCCGGCGCCGGTCTGCCGACCGCCGACCCGGCCGTGACGGCCGCCGTGACGATACGCGACGCGAGCAGTCCCGCCCGGCCGGTGCGGGACGACACCGCCGTGGCCGTGCTGACTTCGACCCCGCCGGAACGCCCATGATGCGCACTTGGCAGATCACCACCGTCACCGACGCGGCCCGCGCCCGCATCGCGCTCGCGCGCCTGGCCACCGCCTACGGTGTGCCCACCGTCGAACGGACCCGGCTCTCCGCCGCCCTCAGCGCCCACCTGAGGCAGTGCCTCACCAAGGGCGGCACCTGGCGGCTCACCATGGACCTGGCCGGGTCCCCGGCCGAGGAAGGCCTGCTGCACGCCGTCGTGACTCCGTCGCCGGAGGCGTGCGCCGCCGGGGAGCCGCCCTGGGAGGTCACGGTCCCCTGCCCCGAGGCGGCCCGGGCCGCGGAGGACGGCACCGTCCGCGACGACCCCGCCGCCCTCGCGGAGGCGCTGCTCGGGGCCGACGAGGACACGGCCGTGGTGCTGGACAAGCTCACCGAGCAGGAGGATCTGGTCTCCTTCCACCGCGAGGAGCTGCACCAGACCAACCAGGGCGTGCTGGCCCTGCACGCCGAGCTGGACGCGGCCGGGCGGGCCCAGCGCGAGGCCTTCGCCGCCGAGCGCAGCGCGCGCAACGAGGCGGAGAGCGCCCGCCGCAGACTGACGTTCCTCGCGGACGCGAGCGCCGTACTGACGGCGTCGCTCAACCACGAGGAGATCGTGCGCCGCCTGCCCGACCTGCTGGTGCCGGAGTACGCGAGCAGCGTCGACATCTGGCTCTTCGACCACGAGGACGACAGGAACCGCTCGACGCCGCATCCGGCCGCCGCCGTGGTCGCGGCCCGCAGCGGGCGGCCCCAGTACGCCGCCGACCATCCCGGCAACCTGCCCGGTGTCGACGACCAGCCGCCGTCGGCGCTGGAGCCGGAGCGGCCGCTGCTGTGCGTCCCGCTGCCGACCCGGCGGGCGCCGCTGGGGGTGCTGACCCTGTCGCCGCCCGGCGGGCGCTGGGATCCGGACGACGCGGTGATGCTGATCGAGCTCACCCGGCGGGCCAGCATCGCGATCGACAACGCCCGGCGCTTCGAGCACAACCGGGACATCGCCGAAACCCTCCAACGCGCCCTGCTCACGGACCTGCCGGCCACGCCGGGGCTCAGCCTGGCCGCCCGGTATCTGCCCGCCACGCACGGGCTGAACATCGGCGGTGACTGGTACGACGCGTTCCGTCAGCGGGACGGCGGACTCATCACCGTCATCGGCGACGTGACCGGGCACGGTCTGCACGCGGCCGTCATGATGAGCCAGCTGCGCACCGCGCTCAGGGCCTACGCCGTCGACGGCGACAGCCCGGGCCGGCTGCTGACCCGGCTGCACCGGTTCCTGCACCATCTGCAGCCGGACCTGTACGCCACGGCCGTCATCGCCCGGTTCCACCCGGACGACCCGACGCTGACCTGGGCCGCGGCGGGCCATCCGCCGCCGGTACTGCGCCTGCCCGACGGCACCGTGCGCACCCTCGACGCCAAGCCCGGCGCCATGCTCGGCATCCCGCTCACCCAGGAGATCGACGACCACACCGTGCACCTGGCCCCCGGCTCGACGCTCGCGCTGTACACGGACGGGCTCGTGGAACGGCGTGCGCAGGGCATAGACCCGGGCATCGAGCGCCTGGCGCAGGCGCTCGGCGGGTTCCGTTCCGCGGAGCTGGACGCGGACCTGGAGGACTCGGCGGACCGGATCCTGCATCCGCTGCTGAGCGACTCCGAGCGGGACGACGACGTGTGTCTGCTGCTCTGTCACCTCCAGGGGGACGCGGCGTCCTGACCGACGGCCGGTCCGGCCGTCCGGGTGTGCACGCGTTCTTCACGCCACCCTGGTGCTTTTCGGCCACGCTCCGGGCATGGTGGTGATCGACGCGTTCGGCTGCCCGCCGCGCCCGACTGGCGTACCCACCGGACACACGGTGGGCTCTCAGGAGTGCGAACCGGCGATCCAGGGGCAGGCGAAAGGCGTTCGAGGCAGACCGCCTGGAGCCGCAGAAAGGGATGAACACCGTGACACGACCCAGGATCCTGGTGGTTGGCGCAGGCTTCGCCGGCGTGGAGTGCGTCCGCCGTCTGGAACGGAAACTCTCCCCTGACGAGGCCGACGTCACGCTGGTGACGCCGTTCGCCTACCAGCTCTACCTGCCGCTGCTCCCCCAGGTCGCCTCCGGCGTGCTGACGCCGCAGTCGATCGCCGTCTCCCTGCGCCGCAGCAAGAAGTACCGCACGCGCATCATTCCGGGCGGGGCGATCGGCGTCGATCTGAAGGCGAAGGTGTGCGTCATCCGCACCATCACCGACCATATCGTCAACGAGCCGTACGACTACATCGTGCTGGCGCCCGGCAGCATCACCCGGACCTTCGACATCCCGGGACTGACGGAGCACGCGTTCGGGATGAAGACGCTCGCCGAGGCGGCGTACATCCGTGACCACGTCATCTCCCAGCTGGACCTGGCCGACGCGAGCCAGGACCCGGACGAGCGGGCCTCGCGGCTGCAGTTCGTGGTGGTCGGCGGCGGCTACGCCGGCACCGAGACGGCGGCGTGCCTGCAGCGCCTGACGCACGCGGCGGTCAAGCGCTACCCGCGCCTGGACCCCGGTCTGATCAAGTGGCATCTGATCGACATCGCCCCGAAGCTGATGCCGGAACTGGGCGAGAAGCTCGGCAGCAGCGCACAGGAGATCCTGCGCCGGCGGGGCATCGACATCTCCCTGGGCGTCTCCATCGCCAAGGCGGGCCCCGAGGAGGTCACGTTCACCGACGGGCGGGTGATCCCGACCCGTACGCTCATCTGGACCGCCGGGGTCGTCGCCAGTCCCCTGATCGCCACGCTCGGCGCGGAGACCGTCAAGGGCCGTCTCGCCGTCGCCTCCGAGATGAATCTGCCGGGCGACGACGGGGTGTTCGCCCTCGGCGACTCGGCCGCCGTGCCCGACCTGGCCAAGGGGGACGGGGCCATGTGCCCGCCCACCGCGCAGCACGCGCTGCGGCAGGGCAGGCACGTCGCCGACAACGTCATCGCGTCGCTGCGGGGCCAGTCCATGAAGCCGTACGTCCACAAGGACCTGGGGCTCGTCGTCGACCTGGGCGGCACCGACGCGGTCTCCAAGCCGCTGGGCATCGAACTGCGCGGCCTGCCCGCCCAGGCCGTGGCCCGCGGGTACCACTGGTCGGCGCTGCGCACCAACGTCGCCAAGACCCGGGTGATGACGAACTGGCTGCTCAACGCGGTCGCCGGTGACGACTTCGTACGGACGGGGTTCCAGGCCCGCAGGGCCGCGCGGCTGAAGGACTTCGAGTACACCGACGCCTATCTCACGCCGGAGCAGGTGCGGGCACAGGTCGAAGGGTCCGCCCGGCAGGAGTAGCCGGGCCGGTCGGGGCCGTCCGCTCAGGGCATGTCATGCTGAGGTGCGGATCTTGGTGTGAGTCGGGAGAGAGTGCGGCGGCGTGAAGGCAGCGGGACACTCGGTGCGGACCCGCCTGCGGGACCGGGTCGCGGCGTCCGACCCCGGGCTGCTGCGCCTGACGGCCGGGCTCCGGACGGTCGGCGCCATCGCCCTCACCCTGGCCGCGCTCTCCCTGCTGGGGGCCGATGTGCCCCACCTGGTGGCGGGGGCCATGGCGGCCATGGTCGCCACCTTCGCCATCCGGGAGAAGCAGCCGGCCGCGCAGGCGGTGACGCTGGCGCTGGGGCTGCCGGTGGCGCTCGCCTCCGTGAGCCTGAGCGCGGTGCTCAGCGAGCGCCGCGTCATCGGCGACGCCTTCTTCATCGCCCTGATCTTCTGCGCGGTCTACGGCCGCCGGTTCGGCGACCGGGGCACCGCGCTCGGGCTGATCGGTTTCCAGGTCTACTTCCTGTCCCTGTTCGTCGGCGCCACCATCTCCTCGCTGCCGGCGCTGTACGGCGCCATAGCTCTGGCGTTCGCCTCCAGCGCCGTGCTGCGGTTCGCGGTGGTGCCCGCGACCCCCACGGGCGTCCTGGTGCGGCTGCGCCTGGCCTTCCGCGCCCGGCTGGCCCAACTGGTGTCCGCGCAGCTCGACCTCCTCGACGCCGCCGGGGAGGACATGGACAAGGCGCTGGGGGCGGTGCGCGAGGGCACCGCACGGCTGCACGAGACGGCGATGATGATCCAGGGGCAGTTGGAGGAGGGCACCCCGGACGAGGCGGCGGCGCGGCTGGTGCAGCGCCGGATCGCGGACGCCGAGATCGCCGCCGAGCGGCTCGGCCTGCTGCTGCTGTCGGCCCGCAGCGCCGAACGGGCCGACACGCTCACGCTGCACCTGCCGGGGGCGTCCGCCCCGTCGGTGGCCGTGCCGGCCGAGCCGGACGAGTCCACCGCCACGCTGCGCCGCGATCTGCGGGCGCTGCACACCCTCGTGCTGCGGGCCGGCACCGGCGACACGGGCACCGCGCTGGCGCACCTGCGCAACCGGCTCCTCGGCTACCGGGACGAGGAGAACCTGCCGCCCGCGTCCCCCGCCGTCCAGGACGTCTTCCGGGGCATCGGTGAGACGGCCCGCGCGGTGCTCGGGCTGCGGATCGCCCTGGACGGCCCGCAGGACGAGTCGGACGACACCCCCGCCACGGCCCGCTCCCGCGAGGAGCTGGACGCCGAGGAGGCCGCGATCGACGGCGGCGCCGGGGAGCCGGCACAGGAGGAGCAGACGGGGCTGCGGCGCCCCACCACGCGCGCGGCCGTGCAGGTCGCCGTCGGGTCCTCGCTGGCCATCGTGGGCGGTGAGCTGCTGTCCACGCAGCGCTGGTACTGGGCGGTGCTGACGTGCTGGATCGTGTTCATCAACACCGCCTCCACGGGCGAGATCCTGGTCAAGGGCTACCGGCGGCTGCTGGGCACGGTGTTCGGTGTCGTGGCAGGCATCGTCCTGGCGGGACTGGTCGGCAACCACACCTGGACGGCGTTCGCCCTCGTCCTGGTGCTGATCTTCGCGATGTTCTACACGGCGCCGCTGTCGTACACGCTGATGTCGTTCTTCGTCACCGCCATGCTGGGGCTGCTGTACACGCTGCTGCACACCTACAGCCTCGACGTGCTGGTACTGCGGATCGAGGAGACGGCGCTGGGCGCGGCCTGCGGGGTGATCGCGGCGGCGCTGGTGCTGCCGGTGCAGACCGACCGCCGTACGAACGAGCTGCTCGGTACGGTGCTGGAGCGGCTGGCCGACGTCTCGGAGGCCGCGGTCGGACAGCTCAGCGGCGGGGCGGCGGACGAGCTGCTGGACAAGGCGCGCGAGCTGGACCAGGCGCTGGCCGATCTGCGGGCCGCCACCCAGCCGCTGATGCATCCGGTCACGCCGCTGCGGGCCCGGCGGGACACGGCCCAGTACGTGGTGGCGCTGCTGGAGACGTGCGCGTACCACGCGCGGACGCTGGCGGCGACCGCCGAGCTGCTGCCCACGCACCCGTCGATCGCGGCGGATCCGCGGCTGCGCGGGGCGGCCGGGCGCACCGTCCGCAACATCGGGACCATCGCGGCCCGGGTCGCCGACGAGCACGCGGGTGCGAAGGTCGAGACCGGGCCGAGCATCGCCTCGCTGCTGGGCTCGGACGCGGGTACACCGCGCTACGGGCGGATCACCGACCGCGTGCTGCGGCACATGGAGCGGCTGGACGAGGCCGTGGTGGGCCTCGCCCGGCCGCTGGGCGTGCCGGTGGCCGCGCCCCAGGGGTGAGGCGGGCGGCTGCCAGTCAGAAGTCCGTGGGCAGGCCACTCACTTCGGCGATGCCCCGCAGCTCCTCGGTCTGCCGGTGCCGTTCCTTGATGTAGTCGGCTATCTCGCCGAGGCGGTCCGGGTCGGACGCGGTGGAGGCGTCCGTGACGATCCTGACCGGTCCGGTCTCGTCGACGTCGAGTTCGATCACTTCGTTGTCGAGGCGGCCGGTGACGGCGGTGGCGATGACGAGCGCCACCTCGTCCCGGACCTCCTGGGGCAGTTCGTCGTTGGCCCCGGAGTCGAGCGCGAAGTCGAGGCTGGACAGGCGTTCCTCGTCGATCGCCTCGAGGACCGGTTCCACCACACGCATCAGAAGGCGGTAGTCCTCCGTGTCCATCCGGATGCGCAGGAGGTCCAGGTACATGTCCACGGGCCGGCCGTCGCCATGCGGAATCTCGGAATCGCTCATTGGCTTCGTGTTCCCCGCATGACGCGTCTCAGACGCGCCGCCACCGGGCCATGGCGAAGGAGAACACCCCGAAGAGCACGAGCCCGGCCGCCACCAGCACCAGCAGCCAGGGGCCGGCCGGGGTGTCGGCGAAGCTGCGCAGGGTGTCGTCCAGGCCCTTGGCCCGGTCGGGTTCGTAGTCGATGGCGGCGCGGACGGCGAAGACGCCGGCCACCGCGAACACCAGCCCGCGGGCGGCGCCACCGGCCACGCCCGTGACGTCCACCAGTTGCCGGGTGCGGTGGCTCATCTGCCCGACCCGGAGTTTGTCCCGGTACTTGCGCAGCACCGCCCGTACGCCGATCCAGCCGCCGGCCGCGACGACCGCGCAGCCGGCGGCGCCGACCAGCCACTGGCCGGCGGGCATCTCCAGGACCCTGGCGGTGGCGTCCCGGGACTGCTGGTCGCTGGAGCCCCCACCGCTCTGATCGCGGCTGGCCGCGAACGACAGCACCGAATAGGCGACGAAGACGTAGAAGGCGCAGCGGACCGTCGCCAGCAGCCGCTTGCGCGGGCTGCGGCCGTCCTTGCCCACGGAACCGAAGAGCGCCTCGGACAGCCGCCACAGGGCCATGCCGACGAGCCCGATGCCCAGGGCCCACAGGAGCACAGCTCCGAAGGGCTTCTGTGCCAGTGCTTCCAGTGCTCCCCCGCGGTCGGCCTGCTCGCCCGTGTCGCCGAAGGCGATCTGCAGGGCCAGCGCTCCGACGAGCAGATAGATCACACCCCGGGCGGCGAGTCCCGCCCGTGCCGCCCCCTCGGTCGCCGAGCCCCGCGCCATCCGCCGGGCCCGGAGCCGACCGCCCTGTGCCATCGCACTCGTGTTCATGTCGACCTCCCGGCAGTCCGGATGCCCCGGGCCGGCGTCCCCACACCCGGAGCGGCCCCCGGACCAGCGGATTCCGGTCAGGGCCGGGGATCTGTCCCTCTCAGCCGCTCGGCGGCGCCCCCTCCGCCCCGGGGGGGTCAGGACCGCCGGAGCCGGGATCCGCGGCCGGTGCGGCCGAGGGCGTGCAGGTGCTCCAGGGCGTCCAGGACCACCGTGCGGTCGTGCCAGGCGAACCAGCGGCCCGCCTGGCCTGCCATGGTGTCCAGGGCTTTGGTCTGTGCCGTCGTCAGTCCGCTCAGGGGCCGGTCCATATGGGCCGAGACCATGCCGACGCACAGTCCGGACGCGGTCGTCAGCGGGACGCTGTGGCAGGCTCTGCTGCCCGCCGCGAGGATGGCCCGCCGGGCCGGTTCGGTGAACACCGGTCGCTCTCCACCTCCCGCACGGTGACCTGGGCGACGGCCCGGGCGGCCTGGGCACAGGAGGTGCCGTCCTCCCCGACGTGGGCGAAGAAGTCGACGAAGTCGGGGGTGAGCCCGGTGTGCTCCTCGATGCGCAGGCCGCCTCGGACGCGGTCGGGGAGCTGGACGTTTCCCATGCCGGTGCCGGTCACCGCCAGGGTGTGGCTCAGAGGGTGTGGCTCAGCACGGCCTTCAGGACGGCCCCGCGGCTGCCCGATCCGGACCGCTGGGCATCCGTGGAGGTCAGGGTGGGTTCCGGCTGCCGGGCGCGGCGCGGGAACCACAGCCGCTCGCGCCCGTCGGGGGGCGGCGCGGTCACCAGGACGCCCGCCAGTGTCCGCACCTTGACGTTGTACCGCTGCGAGGCCCGCTGCATCAGCGCGAAGGCGCTCTCCCCGTCGGGCAGCCCGTACCGCTCCTGCAGCATGCCCTGCGCCTGGGAGATCAGCGGGTACACGCGGGCCCGGGCCCGCAGGTCGCGCACCCCGGAGCGCAGGCGCTCCAGCTCGCCGTGGTCGCCGGCCGCCCTCCCGGGTGTGGACATGAAACTCCTCGGTGTGCCGAACGTGAACGGGCCCGGCCGCGGCTGCCGCCGTCGGCCGGGCCCCTGTTCAGCCTCGCCTTCCCCCTGGTGTCACGTGCCCGCGCGAGGTCAGGCGTTCCCGGCGGCCGGCATGCGCTGCCGGGTCTTCAGGGCAGCGGTCTCGCGGGCCGGTGGGGGTGCGGCCGTGAGCCACTGGTGGGCGGCCTCCAGGGCGCGCCTGACGTCCCGGGTGCCGGTGGACACGCACAGCGTGTACGCCAGGTCGCGTACCCGCGGATGCAGCTCCGCCGGTCCGCGTCCGGCTTCGGCGGCCGACAGTGCCTCGTACTCGTCGACGAGCCGGCGCAGCACGGCGGGATGGGGCCTCAGCATGGTCGTTCGCTCCTGGATCAGATGGTCAGGCCGCCGTGGAGTCGCCGCCGGTTCCCCGGCCGCCGGTCCGCTGCCCGAGGACCTCGTCGCGCACGCGGGCGCAGCTGCGGCTGATGAGGCGGGAGACATGCATCTGCGAGATGCCCAGGTGATCGGCGATGCGGCTCTGGGTCATGTCCTCGAAGAAGCGCATGTAGAGGATGGCCCGCTCCCGCTCGGGCAGGCGGCGCAGTCCTTCCTTGGCGGACTCGCGGTCGACCACGACGTCGTACGACGCGTCCGCCGCGCCGAGGGTGTCCGCGAGGCTGTAGCCGTCGTCGTCGGCCGACAGCTCGGCGTCCAGCGACAGGGTGCTGAAGCTGTCCAGGGCCTCGAGCCCGGCGTTGACCTCTTCCTCGGTCAGGCCGGTGTGGGTGGCGATGTCCGCCACCGACGGCTCGGGGCTGCCCGGGTTCTGGGTGAGTTCACGGCGTGCCACGCGCACCTTGTTGCGCAGCTCCTGCACGCGGCGGGGGACCCGCAGGGCCCACATGCGGTCGCGGAAGTGCCGCTTGACCTCGCCGGTGATGGTGGGGACGGCGTAACTCTCGAAGGCACCCCGGCTCGGGTCGAACCGGTCGATGGCCTTGACCAGCCCCAGGGCGGCGACCTGCCGGAGGTCCTCGATCGACTCTCCCCGGTCGCGGAAGCGGCCGGCGATGCGGTGGGCCATGGGCAGCCACAGGGTGACCAGTTCGTCGCGGACGGCCTCCCGCTCGGGTCCCTCCTCCAGCTCCGCCATCCGGGCGAAGAGGGCCGCTGTGTCGGGGGCGTCGTCGTGACGCCGCCGCGGAGCGGCGGACGTCGGTTCGGGCGTGCCGGGACGATTGACGGGCGTTTCGATGAGCATGCGGATTCGCTCCTGAACGGTGGTTTCAGGGACTGACCGCGGGAGGGCGCTGCCCGGATCGGCCTCGACGGCCTCCGGGGCAGTCATACCGCTCCCGCTGGCGCGCCTCCGGTCCGAAGCACGAAACTGCGTCTGCCCTGCCCCCGGTGGAACAAACTCCGCTTTGCCGAGCAATCTGCGGGGAACCGGCTCACGGGCATTCAGGTGAGGGGAACGACGGCGGTGATGCACTTGCCCCCCGCGGGCAGGTCCGACACGCGGATGTCGCGGGAGAGGCGGCAGACGATGGGCCAGCCGTGGCCGCCGTGCCGCAGCCGTCCGTGCGGATCGGTGCGCGGCGCGGTCACGGGCAGCGCGTCACTGCGGTCGCTCACCGAGACGCGCACCCCGGGGCCGTCGACGTCCACCTGGAAGTCGGTGACACCGCCGCCGTGCAGGATCGCGTTGGTCGTCAGTTCCGAGGCGACGAGCAGGGCGTCGGACAGGGCGTCCGAGTCGCACGGGGTGTGGGTGGCGCGGCAGCGTTCGGCCACGGCTCGCTCGACCGCCCGGCGTGCCTCGGCGGGTTTGCTCGGCCGGGCCCGGTTCACGCCGGGCGGCTCGAACATCGATTCGATCATGTGCTCGTCGCACATTCTGCAGCTCCCCTGGTCCATGAAGACGGAAGCCGGATCCGGTCCCGACCGCGCTCCGCGGCCGTCCGCCCGGGCACGCCTGGGCCCGCTGACCCGCTGCTTCCTTCAGCCTGCCGCGGCGTTCGGCGTGCGCACCGCGAGCGCCGCGGGTCCTGTCTCTTCGGCTCACCTCTCCCCGCACCTGCAAACCTCCGGTCGGCCCCTCAAGCCCGAAATCACGTCGAACGGCCGCAGGCCGGTGCCATTGCGGAGCGGTCTCGGGGTACGCGGTGGTCATGACCGATGTGGTGGATTCCGACGAACTGCTGCGGCGCATCCAGCGTGCGAGGGCGTGCGCGCTGGAGGAGGAGCAGGCGTGGCGGACCAGGAGCGAGGAACTGGTCGCGACCGACCCCCAGGGCGCCAGGGACGCGACCGTGCGCCGGATGTCCTACGAGGCGGTGCTGAGGGTGCTGGACGAGATCGTGACGCCGGGCAGGCACGCCCCGGAGGGCTGAGCGCGCGGGCCGGTGCCCGGTGGCGGGCACGGGCCGACTACGCGGGCACGCCGGGAACCCGGTGCACACGAGAGTCGACCACACCCGAGCACCGACCCTGGAAGCCCTCGCGTACCGCCGGAAGGGGCATCTGTCGTTCACGCCGCCCGGGCACAAGCACGTGGGCATGCACCTGCCCGACCCCGCGGATCCGGAGCTGGAGACGGTCCGGGTGCTGTCCGAGGACGCCGGTGAGTGAAACAGGTCACGCGTCCCGGTTTCGGATACGCGCTCAGCCCCTGGATGGTTTACGGTTCATACATACGTGGTGACGGAGTCGACCCCGGGTCCTCCGTGCATCACCGCGTACTGCCCTGGCTGGTTTCCCCCGTCCAGCCAGGGCTTTTTCATGCCCGGACGACCCGGCGCAGGAAGTCGCCCACGCCGAGGTGCCCGAGGCCCCGCCAGCGGCTGAAATGGGCGTAGGGACAGCACTCCAGTCGACCGCCCGGCGAGGAGCTCCGCATGACCAAAGCGATCAAACTCCTGACCGCCCTGCCTCCGCCCCAGCGGCAGCGTCTGATGACGCTCGCCCGGGAGGTGTCCTTCCCCGAGGACGCCCGGATCTTCGAAGCGGACGGCCCGGCCGACCGCTTCTGGGTCATCCGCTCCGGCGCGGTCTCCCTGGACCAGCAGGTGAACTCCCTGCAGCGGGTGACCGTGGCCAGCCTCGGCGCGGGCGACCTGCTGGGCTGGTCCTGGCTGTTCCCGCCGTACACCTGGGACTTCGGCGCGGTGGCGTTCAGCCCCGTACGCGCCTACGAGTTCGACGCGAGGGCCGTGCTGGCACTGTGCGAGGAGGACCCGGAACTCGGGCTGGCCCTGGTGCGGAACGTCGCCGAGGTGCTCGCGCACCGGCTGGAGATGACCCGGGGCAAGCTGATGGAGCAGTACACCCTGCACCGGCGCGGAGTCCTGTGAGGCGTCGGACGCGGTAGCGCCGCAACGGCGGCCAAAGGAGCATCACGGCCGCCGTCCGCCGGGCGGCCGCTCTCAGCTCCCGGCGATGAGCAGGGCACCGAGCACGATCATGGTCGCGGCGACCAGGCCGTCCAGGACGCGCCAGGCGGCGGGCCTGGCCAGGAACCGGCCGAGCGCCCGGGCCCCGAAACCGAGGGCGGTGAACCAGCACAGGCTGGCCAGGACGGCCCCGAGGCCGAACGTCCAGCGCAACGGGCCGTGGTCGGCGGCGACGGAGCCGAGGAGGAACACGGTGTCGAGGTAGACGTGCGGGTTGAGCCAGGTCATCGCCAGACACGTGAGCACGGCCCCGCGCACCGACCCGTCCGCCTCCCCCTCCGCGAGCAGCGCGCCCCCGTCCGGCCGGAACACCCGGCGGGCGGCCAGGGCGCCGTAGCCCAGCAGGAACGCGCCGCCGATCCAGCCGACCGCCTTCAGCGCGCCCGGCCAGGTCACCACCACCGCGCCGACCCCGCCGACGCCGAGGGCGATGAGCGCGGCGTCGGACAGGGCGCAGATGGCGACGACGGCGAGGACGGCCTGGCGGCGGACCCCCTGGCGCAGGACGAAGGCGTTCTGGGCCCCGATGGCGACGATGAGGGACAGCCCGGTGCCGAAACCCGCGGCGCCGGCGGTGAAGGTGCTGGTCATGGCGTCGACGCTATGGAGGAGGCCGATGCGGGTCCAGCTAAAGGTTCTTACGTATCGTTAGCACTCGTGATGATGACGGATCTCCCGCTGGATCAGGTGCGGACGCTGCTCGCCGTCGTGGACGAGGGGACGTTCGACGCGGCGGCGGCCGCGCTGCATGTGACGCCGTCAGCGGTCAGCCAGCGAGTGAAGGCGCTGGAGCAGCGCACGGGGCGGGTGCTGCTGCTGCGGACCAAGCCGGTGCGGCCGACCGATTCGGGCGCGGTGCTGGTCCGGCTGGCCCGCCAGGTGGCACGGCTGGAGCGCGACGCGTACGCGGAGCTCGGGCTGAGCGGCACCGGGGAGCCGACCCGGGTGTCGGTGGCGGTGAACGCGGACTCGCTGGCCACCTGGTTCCTCCCGGTGCTCACGCAGGTGCCCGAGGAGCTGCGGCTCTGCTTCGAGCTGCGCCGCGAGGACGAGGCCCACACGGCGGCGCTGCTGCGGGAGGGGGTGGTGATGGCCGCGGTGACCTCCTCGCCGGATCCCGTGCCGGGCTGTTCCGTGCGGTCGCTGGGACGGATGGGCTACATCCCCGTGGCCGCGCCGGATTTCGCCGCGCGCCACCTGGGCGGGCCACTGGCGGAGGTGCTGCTGGAGGCGCCCGTGGTGGTCTTCGACCGGAAGGACGACTTCCAGGACGGCTTCGTCCGCCGGCTCACGCGGGGGCGGAGCGGTGCGAGCGCGCTGCGGCACTACGTGCCGACCTCGGAGGGCTTCGTCGACGCGGTCGCCGCCGGACTGGGCTGGGGCCTGGTGCCCGAGGCCCAGGCGGAACCCCTGCTGCGCGACGGGCGCCTCGTCGGCATCGCCCCGGAGCGGACCGTGGACGTGCCGCTGTACTGGCAGCAGTGGAAGCTCGACTCGCCGGCACTGGCTCACGTGGCGGAGACGGTGACGGCGACCGCGGCGGAGGCACTGCGGGCCTGACGCCTCAGGTCCGCATGCCTGAGGTTCGCCTCAGGTTCGGACGCTGTCGAGCCGGGCCGCCGCGCTGTCCAGCAGCATCTCCAGGGCCGTCGGGTAGGCGCTGGTGGGCATGCGGGCGGCGAGCAGGGGCGCCGCCTCGGCGATACGGGGGTGGGTGGCCGCCGGCAGGCGGGCGTAGGTCGAGCTCCACATCTCCTCGTCGGCGTGCAGCGAGGCGCTCGGCAGGGCCAGCGAGGCGGCGTCGAGCGCGGCGAAGCCGAGGGTGGTGTCGATGAAGGCGTGGAAGACGCGCACCGCCTCCGGCAGCGGGAAGCCCGCGGTGCACAGGACGTCCAGGACCGCCTCGTCGGCGGCGAGTTCGTTGGCCCGGCCCGAGACCCGGCTCGCGGTGAGCACCGCCGCCTGCGGATGCTCCACGTACGCGGCGTGCATCCGCAGCCCGAAGGACCGCAGATCCGCCCGCCACTCCCCCGTGCGCCGCCAGCCGTCCAGCGCCTGGCCGACGAGGGCGTCGCCGATGGCGAGCGTCAGGTCGTCCATGCCGCGGAAGTACCGGTAGAGCGTGCTCGGGTCGGCGTCCAGGGCGAGGCCGAGGCGACGGGCGGTCAGGCCCGCGCTGCCGTGTTCGCGCAGCATCCGCAGTGCCGTCTCGACGATCAGTTCCTCGGACAGGACGGTGCCGCTCTTGGTGGGCCTGCGCCGGCGGCGTTTCTCCTCGGTCACCACGGCCTTCGGCACGGCCGTCTCCTTCCTGCCCTTATGCCAACGCCATTGACCTTATGACATGAGGCGGCGTTCCATCTCCCCCGAGGCTGAGGTTCCTCGTGAATAGGGAGTTTCTGTCATGCGCGTACTGCTCGTGGGTGCCGGTGGTGTGGGCGGCGCGATCACCAAGATCGCGGCCCGGCGGCCGTTCTTCGAGGCCATGGTGGTGGCCGACTACGACCCGGACCGGGCGGGGGCGGCGGTCGCGGCGCTCGGTGACTGCCGTTTCACGGCGGAACGGGTGGACGCGGGCGACGAGACGGCCGTGGCCCGTCTGCTCGCACGGCACCGCTGCGACGTCCTGCTCAACGCCACCGACCCGCGCTTCGTGATGCCCCTGTTCCGGGCCGCCCGTGCCGCGGGCGCCACCTATCTCGACATGGCGATGTCGCTGTCCCGCCCGCACGCCGAGCGGCCGTACACGGAATGCGGGGTCAAGCTCGGCGACGAGCAGTTCGAGCAGGCGGCCGACTGGGAGAAGGAGGGCCTGCTGGCCCTCGTCGGCATGGGAGTGGAGCCGGGCCTGTCGGACGTCTTCGCGCGCTACGCAGCCGACGAACTCTTCGACGAGATCGAGGAGATCGGCATCCGCGACGGCGCGAACCTCACCGTCGACGGCTGTGACTTCGCGCCGTCTTTCAGCATCTGGACCACCATCGAGGAGTGCCTCAACCCGCCGGTCGTCTACGAGATCGACCGGGGCTGGTTCACCACCGAACCCTTCAGCGAGCCCGAGGTGTTCGACTTCCCCGAGGGCATCGGCCCCGTCGAGTGCGTGAACGTCGAGCACGAGGAGGTGCTGCTCGTCCCGCGCTGGGTCGACGCACGCCGGGTGACCTTCAAGTACGGCCTGGGCCGGGAGTTCGTCGAGACGCTGAAGACGCTGCACCTGCTGGGCCTGGACCGCACCGGCCCGGTGACCGTGCCCGGACCGGACGGTCCGGTGGCGGTCTCCCCCCGGGACGTGGTCGCCGCGTGCCTGCCGGACCCGGCGACACTGGGCGAGCGCATGCACGGCAAGACCTGTGCGGGCACCTGGGTGCGGGGCGTGAAGGACGGCGAGCCGCGCGAGGTGTACCTGTACCACGTGGTCGACAACCAGTGGTCCATGGCCGAGTACGGCTCCCAGGCCGTGGTGTGGCAGACCGCGGTCAACCCCGTCGTGGCGCTCGAACTCCTCGCCACCGGCGCCTGGTCGGGCGCGGGCGTGCTCGGCCCGGAGGCCTTCCCGGCCCGGCCGTTCCTGGACCTGCTGACGGCCTATGGCTCCCCCTGGGGCGTGCGGGAGCAGTGAACGGCTGTCCGGGAAGGCCCTGTTTCACCACGCATCGACAGGTGACCCGAGAAGGAGTAAGCATCCGAAAGAGTACGTTCCTACTGCGATGCAGGTGACTTCGATGGACAACTGGCGAGAGCACTCCGCCTGCCGGCACGAGGACCCCGAGCTGTTCTTCCCGATCGGCACCTCCGGCCCGGCATTGCTGCAGACCGAACAGGCCAAGGCGGTGTGCCGGCGCTGCCCGGTACAGGAGCAGTGCCTGCAGTGGGCGCTGGACACGGGACAGTCCATCGGCGTGTGGGGCGGGACGAGCGAGGACGAGCGGCGTGCGCTGAAGCGGCGCATCGCCGCCCGCCGCCGCTCCGCCTGACTCCCGGCCACCACCCCCTGGGAGCGGGCCTGTTGTCCGGGTCGTGTCGAGACGTGATCCGGACAGCAGGCCCTGTCGGCCGCGACACAGTGCCCCCGTCCTGAGAGCGTGAGGAGACGGGCCGATCTGCGAGGTCAGCCGGTCTGCTTCGCCGCCGCCCGGCCCGCCGCCCGCCCGGAGAAGAGGCAGCCGCCGAGAAAGGTGCCCTCAAGCGCGTTGTAGCCGTGCACCCCGCCGCCGCCGAAGCCGGCGACCTCACCGGCCGCGTAGAGGCCTTCGACCGGCTTGCCGTCGGCGCCCAGGGCGCGGGAGTCGAGGTCGGTCTGGATGCCGCCGAGCGTCTTGCGGGTGAGGACGTGCAGCTTGACGCCGATCAGCGGGCCGGCGGCCGGGTCGAGGATGCGGTGCGGGGTGGCGACCCGCCCGAGGCGGTCGCCGATGTAGCGGCGGGCGTTGCGGATGCCCTGCACCTGGGCGTCCTTGGCGTAGGGGTTGTCGATCTGCAGGTCGCGGGCCTCGATCTGGCGCTTGATCCCGGCCGCGTCGAGCAGCGGCTTGTCGGTGAGCTGGTTCATCTTCTCGACGAGCTGCTCGATGCCGGGGGCGGTGACGAAGTCGGCGCCCTTGCGCAGGAACGCGTCGACCGGCCCGGGCGCGCCCTTGCCGAGGATGCGTTCCTTGAGGAACCCCGCGCGGTCCTTGGCGGTGATGTCGGGGTTCTGCTCGGAGCCCGACAGCGCGAACTCCTTCTCGATGATCTTCTGGGTGAGGACGAACCAGGAGTGGTCGTACCCGGCGATGTCCTCGGTGGTGCGCAGGTGCTTCAGGGTGCCGAGGGTGTCGTAGCCGGGCAGGTACGGGCCGGGCAGGCGGCGGCCGAGGGCGTCGAACCACATCGAGGACGGGCCGGGCAGGATGCGGATGCCGTGGCCGGGCCAGATCGGGTCCCAGTTCCGCAGGCCCTCGGTGTAGTGCCACATGCGGTCCCGGTTGACCAGCCGTACGCCCGCCTCGGCGCTGATGTCGAGCATCCGCCCGTCCACGTAGGCCGGTACGCCGGTGACCATCTCCCTGGGCGGCGTGCCGAGTCGCTCGGGCCAGTAGCGGCGGACGATGTCGTGGTCGGCGCCGATGCCGCCGCTGGTGACGATGACGGCCTGCGCGGTGAGTTCGAACTCACCGACCGGGTCGCGGTTGGAGGCGACACCGCGAGGTGAGGTGTCCTCGGCCAGGACCGTGCCGCGCACGCCCCGGGCGGTGCCGCCCTCGACGACCAGGGCGTCGACGCGGTGGCGGTGGTGGAAGGTGAGCAGGCCGTCGCGCGCGGCCTGCCTGGCGTAACGGACGAACGGTTCGACGACTCCGGTGCCGGTGCCCCAGGCGATGTGGAAGCGGGGCACGGTGTTGCCGTGCCCGTGCGCGGTGAGGTCGCCGCGCTCGGCCCAGCCGACCGTGGGCAGGAACCTGATGCCGTGACCGTCCAGCCAGGACCGCTTCTCCCCCGCGGCGAACTCGACGTAGGCGCGTGCCCAGCGCACGGCCCAGGAGTCCTCGTCGTCCAGCCGGTCGAAGCCCGCGCTGCCCCGCCAGTCGCTCCAGGCGAGGTCGAAGGAGTCCTTGATGCGCAGACGCCGCTGCTCGGGCGAGTCGACGAGGAACAGCCCACCGAAGGACCAGAAGGCCTGCCCGCCGAGGTTGGCGGCGTTCTCCTGGTCGACGAGGACCACCCTCCTGCCCCTGCTGGTCAGTTCATGGGCGGCGACCAGGCCGGCGAGGCCCGCTCCGACGACGATGACGTCGGCATCCATGGCGACGTTCCCTTCTTCAGTTCTGCCTGTGGTCGGGGGTGCCGCTGCCGTCGGTCAGCAGGGCCGTGAGCAGTTGCTTCAGCCAGGCCCGGGCGTGCTCGACGTCCCGGTCCAGCAGCAGTTGCGTGGTGACGCCGTCGTACGCGGCGACCACGGCGCCGGCGGCACCGTCGGTGTCGCCGAGCACCGCGGGCAGTGCGGTGTGCCCGCGGGCCCGGGCGAGCCGGTCGGCGATCGCCTGCCGCAGCCGCGCGCGGTGCTCCAGCAGACTCCGCGCCACCTCCGGGTCGCGGGCCGCGTGCACGAGGAAGTCCGTCTTCACCAGGAGCCAGTCCCGGTCGAGGAGCAGCACGCCGGTGACGCGGTCCACGGCGGCGGGGACGTCGAGGTCGGGCCCGTCGAGGGCGAGCGCCCCGGAGACCTGCTCCGCGATCAGCTCGGCCCGCTCCCGGTAGAGGGCGAAGAACAGCTCGTCGAGGCTGGAGAAGTTGGAGTAGAAGGCGCCTCTGCTGTAGCCGGCGGCCTCGCAGACCTCCTCGATCGAGACATGCCCGAAGCCCTTCGCCGCGAACACGGCGAACGCCGCTTCGAGGAGGTTGGCGCGCGTGCGGACACGGCGTCTGGTCACGCGCCCGGTCGTGCCCTGCGCTGCCACCCTGCCCGCCTCCGTTCGATACAGGAACGTATCGGATACAGAAATGTATCCGAAGGTTCGGTCCGCCGACAGCCCCGAAGCCGATGACCTCGCAGGCGACAGCTCCGCAGGCCACAGTTCCGAGATCGATGGCTGCGAAATCGATGGCCCGGAAAGCGGTGGCCCCGAAGACTTCGGGAACACACATTCGAATAGGCGGTAGGCTGGGCGCATGACCGCGCACCACCTCCAGGGCTCCCTCTTCGACCAGGCCGACGAGCTGCGCCTCGGCCCGCTCGACGGGATCGGCCGGACCGACCTCGGTTTCGGCGCCTGGCTCGATGTGCTGCCCGCGTGGCTCAGCGGCTCGGACGACCTGTTCGAGCACCTGGCCGCGGAGGTGCCGTGGCGGGCCGAGCGGCGCCAGATGTACGACCACGTCGTCGACGTCCCGCGGCTGCTCGCGTTCTACGGCGTGGACGACCCGCTGCCGCACCCGGTGCTGGTGGAGGCGCGGGACGCGCTGAGCACCCACTACGCCGGGGAACTGCGCGAGCCCTTCACCACGGCGGGCCTGTGCTACTACCGCGACGGCCGGGACAGCGTGGCCTGGCACGGCGACCGGATCGGGCGCGGTGCGCACGAGGACACGATGGTCGCCATCCTGTCCGTCGGAGCGCCCCGGGACCTGCTGCTGCGGCCGATGCGGGGCGGTCGTGACACCGTGCGGCGTCCGCTGGGCCACGGCGATCTCGTCGTGATGGGCGGCTCCTGCCAGCGCACCTGGGAGCACGCGATCCCCAAGAGCACGCGCGCGGCCGGTCCGCGCATCAGCATCCAATTCCGGCCGCACGGCGTGCGCTGAGCCGGCCCGAAGGGCCGGACCGGGCCGCCCCGACCCGACCCGTGGAGCGGACCTGTCGCTTCCGCCTCCGGCGGGGTCTGCTTTCCTTGCCCCGTCGGGCCGGGGAGCAGGACCACACAGGCGGGACGATCATGCGGGCGGACATCCACCACGTCGCGGACGGCACCTACCTGGCGCACGGGTCTCACACCAACTGGGTGATCCTCTCGGAGGGGGACGCCGTCACGCTGGTCGACACCGGCTACCCCGGTGACCGTGAGCAGCTCCTCGCCTCGCTCGCGCAGGTGGGCGGCTCGCCGGAGGCGGTCGCGGCCGTGTTGATCACGCACGCGCACAACGACCACCTGGGTTCCGCCGAGTATCTGCGCTCCGCGTACGGCACGCCCGTCTATCTGCACGAGGCCGAAGTGCCGCACGCGCGCCGGGACTTCCTGCACCAGGTCTCCGTCGGGACGGTGCTGCGGAACGGCTGGCGGCCGGGCGTGCTGCCGTGGGCGGTGCACGCGCTCCGCTCGGGCGGCACGGCCCACGTCCCCGTCGCCGCCCCCGAGGTGTTCCCGGCCGCCGGGGCCCTGGACCTGCCCGGGCGGCCCGTGCCGGTGCACACACCGGGCCACACCGGCGGCCACTGCGCCTACCACCTGCCGGGCACCGGAGTGCTCATCTCCGGCGACGCCCTGGTCAGCGGGCACTCCACCTCGCGTATCGAGGGGCCCCAGCTGCTGCCGGACATGTTCCACCACGAGCGGCCGCGCGCCCTGGCCTCCCTGGACGTGCTCGCGGAGCTGGAGGCCGAGCTGCTGCTGCCCGGGCACGGGCCCGTGCACCACGGCTCCGTGAGGGACGCCGCGCAGAGGGCCCGGGACCGGGCCCTCTAACCTGATGTGACGATCGGCGGCGAGACAAGGACACCCGGCGCATGGCACTGCAGATCAGCGCGACGAACCCGGAGCATCCCGCACTCCTGCTGGAACTGCCGTGGCACCTGCCCCTGGAGGAGTGGCCGGAGGAGTACCTCGTCCCGCTGCCCCGCGGCATCTCCCGGCACGTGGTGCGCTACTCCCGGGCCGGGGACGAGGTGATCGCCGTCAAGGAGCTGGCCGAGCGGCCCGCGCAGCGCGAGTACGGGCTGCTGCGCGACCTGGACCGGATCGGCATCCCGGCGGTGGACCCGCTGGCCGTGGTCACCGGCCGCACCGACGCGGACGGCGCCCCGCTGGAGAGCGTCCTGGTCACCCGGCACCTGGGTGGCTCGATGCCGTACCGCTCGATGTTCGAGACGACCATGCGCCCGGCCACGATGCACCGGCTGATGGACGCCCTCGCCGTGCTCCTGGTGCGGCTGCACCTGGCCGGGTTCGCCTGGGGCGACTGCTCGCTGTCCAACACCCTCTTCCGGCGCGACGCGGGCGCCTACGCGGCCTATCTGGTGGACGCCGAGACCGGCGACCTGCATCCGCAGCTCAGCGTCGGGCAGCGTGAGTACGACCTCGACCTCGCCCGGGTGAACATCAGCGGGGAGCTGCTGGACCTGGAGGCGTCCGGGGCGCTGCACCCGTCGGTGGACCCGATCGACTTCGGCATGGAGATCTGCGCCCGCTACCGCGGCCTGTGGGACGAGCTGACCCGGACGTCGGTGTATCCGGCCGGCAAGTACCACTACATCGAACGCCGGATCCGCCGCCTGAACGACCTCGGGTTCGACGTCGCCGAGATGCAGATCGAGCACGCCTCGAACGGTGACACGGTCAGCTTCGTGCCCAAGGTCGTCGACGCGGGCCACCACCAGCGGCAGCTGCTGCGCCTGACCGGGCTGGACACGGAGGAGAACCAGGCCCGGCGGCTGCTGAACGACCTGGAGAGCTGGATGGCCACCCAGGACGACTACGCCCCGGGCGACCCCCTGGGCGCCCGCCCGGAAGTGCTGGCGCACCGCTGGGTGCGGGAGGTGTTCCGGCCGACCGTGCGGGCCGTGCCGCCCGAACTGCGCGGCACCATGGAACCGGCGGAGATCTACCACCAGCTCCTCGAACACCGCTGGTACCTGTCCGAGCGGGCCCAGCACGACATCGGCCTCGACGCCGTGGTCGAGGACTACATCACGAACATCCTGCCGAAGACGAGCAAGACGCTGCAGCCGACGGCGGAGTGACGCGCGGCGGGCCGCGGCCTCCGGCGGAGGGCCGGACGGCCGAGGGGCCCGCCGCCGGAGGCGGGCCGCGTCAGGCGTGCGGCACCACCGCGACCGGGCAGTCCGCGTGGTGCAGCACGCCGTGGGCCACCGAGCCGATCCGGGCACCGACGGCCGTACGGCGGGCGCGGCGGCCGACGACCATCAGCTGGGCCGTCCCGGACACCGACAGCAGCACCTGGCCGGCGCTGCCCATCTCGACGTGCTCCACGACCGGCACGTCGGGGAAGCGCTCCCGCCACGGCCGGACCGCGGCGGCCAGGCCCTTCTTCTCGTACGGCTCCAGCCCCCCGGCCTCGTCGAGGAGCTTCAGGGAGCCCGGGCTGTAGGCGAAAACGGGCGGCAGCGTCCAGGCGCGCACGACCCGCACGGCCGCCCCGCGCGCGGCGGCCGTCTCGAACGCGAAGCGCAGCGCGTCGGCGCTGTCCTCCGGGTCGCCCTGCTGGCCCACGACGATCTCGCGCCCGGCGGCCTCGCCCAGGGGCCGGTCGTCGGCCCGGACGAGCACCACGGGCCGGGTGGCCTCGGCGATGACCTGCTGGCCGACCGAGCCGAGCAGGAAGCCGACGATCGGCCCGTGCCCGCGCGAGCCGAGCACCAGCATTTCGGCGTCGGCAGCGGCGGCGAGCAGGGTCCCTACGGCCGTGCCCTCCACGACGTCCGTGGTCACCTGGAGGTCCGGGTGCCGTTGGGTGACGGTCCCGACGGCCTCGGTCACCGCGCCGTGCACCCACTCCGCCTGGCTGTCCGCGTCCGCCTCCGTCCCCGCTTCCAGCGCCCCCGGCGGCTGGACCCGCCAGGCGTGCACCACGCGCAGCGGCCGCTCGCGCCGTACCGCCTCCCGGGCCGCCCAGGCGAGCGCCGCGATGCTCTCCTGCGATCCGTCGACCCCTGCGGTGATCGGGCGTGTCATCCGACTGCCTCCTTGTGTCATGGTCACTGCGTGCCGCTCAGTCTTCACTACGCGGTCCGCTCGGCCTTGAGGTGGGAGTGGATCAGACGGCCAGGACGCCTGGACGGCGCGCGGCACGCCCACGTCGCGCAGGACGGCAGGAGACGGATGGGGACGTATGGCACAGGCCGCCGACGCGGCGCGGAGCGCCATCATGACCGTCGACGTCGATCCGGGGTCTCCGGGGCCGTGTCCCGGGACCTGAGGCGGCGCGGCTTTCCGACCCGGCGGCGGGCGGCGACGTGCGGCGCGGAGGTCCTCACCGCGTGCGAGGCGTCCCGCCGGGCGGGTGCCGGCGGACGGGGCCAAGGTGTTGCGGGCCTGCGAGCCCGGAGCTCAATGACGGTTCGGCGGCCGCGTGTTGTTGATGGGTGGAGCGCTCCCCCGCGGCGGAGCCGCGTAATGTCACAGCCCCACGTCCCTGAGAAAAGAAGGTTGGTCCTGTGCGGCAGGCTTCATCTGTCACGCCGGTAGTCGGCAGGGATGCCGAACTCACCCGGCTCTCCGGGGTGCTGGAACGTGCGCGCGGGGGTGAGGCCCGGGCCGTGCTCCTCGCGGGGGACGCCGGCGTCGGCAAGACGCGGTTGCTGGACGAGGCCGGGAAGCGGGCCGCCGACGCGGGCATGACCGTGGTCACCGGGCATTGTGTGGATCTCGGGGACGTCGGGCTGCCCTATCTGCCGTTCACCGGGATTCTGGGCGTGCTCGCCGCCGACGAGCGGTTCTCGGACGCCCTGGCGGCTCATCCCGTGGTCGAGCGGTTGCGGGGGGCCGGGACGGATTCCGTGCGGGACGTGGACGGGCGGCTGCGGCTGTTCGAGGGGATGGCGGGGCTGCTGGCCGACGTGGCCGATGCCGCCCCGCTGCTGCTCGTGCTCGAGGATCTGCACTGGGCCGACCAGTCGTCGCGGGATCTGCTGCGGTTCCTGCTCGGCCGGGGCGTGCTGAGGCGGCGGCTGGCGGTGTTCGCCTCGTACCGGGCGGACGACCTGCACCGCCGCCATCCCCTGCGGCCGCTGCTGGCGGAGCTGGTCCGGCTGCCCGCCGTCGAGCGGCTGGAGTTGCGGCCGCTGGCCGACCCCGACGTGGACCGGCTGGTGCGGGCCCTGGAGCGCCGGCCGCTGCCGGACGCCACCGTGCGGCGGATCGTGGAGCGGGCCGAGGGGAACGCCTTCTACGCGGAGGAGTTGCTGGCGGCCACCGACACCGAGTCCGGCGGGGTGCCCAGCGGACTCGCCGACGTGCTGCTGATCCGCTTCGAGCAGCTCTCCGACACCGGGCAGCAGGTGCTGCGGACCGCCGCCGTCGCCGGACGCCGCGTCGAGCACGATCTCCTGCGGGAGGCGGTCGGGCTGCCCGAGGCGGAACTGGAGTCGGCACTGCGGGAGGCGGTGGGGCGGCAACTGCTCGTCGCCGGGGACGACGACACGTACTCCTTCAGGCACGCCCTCGCCCGCGAGGCCGTCTACGCCGATCTGCTGCCCGGGGAACGGGCCCGGCTGCACGGCGCGTTCGCGCGGCTGCTCGCCGGGCGCGGGCACCTCGCCGAGAGCGCCGCCGAGCGCGCCCATCACTACCGCGAGAGCCACGACCTGGCCGAGGCGCTGGCCGCCTCGCTGGAGGCCGCCGACCACGCCCAGCGGGTCGGCGCGCCGGCCGAGGAGCAGCGGCACCTCGAAACGGTCCTCGATCTGTGGCCCGCGGTGGGGCCCGAGGCGCGGCCCTCGGGCGCGGGTGCCGACCGGGTGGCCCTCACCCTGCGGGCCTCGGCTGCGGCCGCGCACGCCGGGGAGCTGCACCGAGCGGTCTCGCTCACCCGGTCCGCGCTGACGGAACTCGGGCAGGACGCCGACTCCGAGCTCGCCGCCCGGGTCCGCTACACCCTCGCCGGGAACCTGCTGAGCGTGGACAGCCTGACGGCGGCGTTCGCCTACAGCAGCGAGGCCCTGGCGATGATCCCGGAGGATCCTCCGTCGCGGACGTGGGTGTGGGCGGCGGCCACGCATGCCATGGCCGCACGCTACGTCGGGGAGAACGACACCGCGCTGAAGGTCGCCCGCCGGGCACTGGACGTGGCCGAGCGGCTGCGGGTGACCGACGCGCAGGCGGACCTGCTGATCTCCCTGGCCGGCTTCGACGGCGGCGGGCGGCGCGGCCCGGAGGGCCGGGAGCGGCTGCTGAAGGCCAGGGAGCTGGCTACGCGTTCGGGCAACGCGGCCGTGGAACTGCGCGCGCTGTTCAACCTCGCGATGGGCTGCTACGAGAACGGGGAACCGGCGGAGTGCCTGCCCTGGCTGACGGAGGGCCTGGACCGGGCCCGGCGCGCCGGGCTGCTGTCCTCGCCGTATCCGCTGGAGATGCGGTATCTGCGGTTGCTGGTCCTGCACGCGCTGGGCCGCTGGGACGAGTGCGTCAGCGCGGCGGCGGCCGATGCCGAGGTGCTGCCGGCAGCCGGTGGGTACACGGTCGGTCCCGCCCTGTACGTGGCGCTGGCCCGCGGCGACCTCACGGCCGCCGACCGGGCGCGCGCCCTGCTGGAGGGACCCTTCGACTGGATGGCCACCATGGTCTCGGGCATCGTGCTCACCGACGCCGCGGCGCTGCGCGGTGACCCGGAGGACGCGGTGCGGTGGCTGCGGACGACGGTCACGGCCCTCACCGACGAGGCGGGCACCCCTCCGGACGTGACGGTGCGGCTCGCCGCGCTGGCGTTGTCGGCCGTCGCGGACGCGGCCGTCGGGCTGAGGCTGGCCGGCGACGAGGCGGGGGCCGGCCGCTGGACGGACACGGCGGCGGAACTGGTGGAACTGGCGCGGGCCATCGCCGGCCACAGCGAGGACGGGGTTCCGCAAGGCCCCGAGGGTCAGGCGTGGCTGGCCCGCGCCGAGGCCGAACGGGTCCGGGCCGGGTCGGACGCGGACGCGCCGGCGGCCTGGGCGGAGGCGGTGGCGGCGTTCGGCTACGGCGACGTCTACGAGCGGACACGGTGCCGGCTCCGGTACGCCGAGGCCCTGGTGGCCGCCGGGCGTCGCGAGGAGGCGGCGGCCGAGGCCCGCGCGGTCCGGGAGGCCGCCGGCCGGCTCGGCGCCGCGCCGCTGCGCGAGCAGGTGGACGCCCTGATCCGCCGCGGCCGGCTGTCGGACACCCCGGACGCCGGCGACCGCGTCGGCGGGCTCACCGCACGCGAGCAGGACGTGCTGCGGCTGCTCGCCCTCGGGCGCAGCAACCGGCAGATCGGCGAGGAACTGTTCATCAGCGGCAAGACGGCGAGCGTCCACGTCTCCAACATCCTCGCCAAGCTGGGCGCGTCGAGCCGCGGCGAGGCCGTGGCTGTGGCCTACCGGGAGGGCCTGATCACGCCGGAGCCGTCACGTCCGGCTGACGGGCTGACCGGCTGAGGTGCCACGGGGCCTACGGGCTCGGGGACTACCGCTCGTGGTCAATACACCCTAGCCCCTCCCGCAGTCGAGGCTCCCGATGTCGACGGCGTCGGCCATCGCCCGCATCCCCTCGTCGTTGGGGTGGAGATGGTCGCCGCCGTCGAAGGCGGGGAGGATCCGCTCGGGGTCGTGGGGGCTGCGCAGGATGCGGTCGAAGTCGGTGACCGCGTCGAACGCGCCGCTGCCGCGGATGAAGGCGTTGACCTTCCGGCGCACCGCTTCCCCGGCGGGGTCCCATTCCGGCCAGCCCTTGTAGGGGGCGATCGTGGCGCCGACGACGCATTTCCCCGCCTCGTGCGCCCGGTCGATCAGCGTGCGGTACCCGGCGATCAGCCCGGCGGCCGTGGCGCCGGGTTCGGCCTTGATGTCGTTGACGCCCTGGAAGAGGAACACCGTGCGCACGCCGGGCAGCGAGAGGGCGTCGCGGCTCAGGCGGTGCAGGGCGCTCTGCCCGGGGCCGTCGATGAGGACCTTGTTGCCGGCGATGCCCGCGTTGGCCACTCCTTCGACCCTGCTCGTGGGGGACTCGGCCAGCCGGCGGGCGAGGTGGTCGGGCCAGCGGCGGTTGAGGTCGGTCGTGGAATGCCAGCCGTCGGTGATGGAGTCGCCGAGGGCTGCCACCGCGCCCGTCCCCTTGCGGGGCCGTACGGTGACGGCGTCGAGGTAGAACCAGGAGCCGGTCCGCTGCTTCCAGTGGGTCGCGCTCTCCTCCGCGCTGTGGTCGCCGTTGGTGGTGTACGACGTCTGCATCGCCATCCAGTGGCCGGTGAGCGCGCCGCCCGCCCGGGCGACGTAGAGGCTGACGGCGAGGGTGCTCGCGGCTGGGACGTGGCCGGGCAGCGGGTCGCTGTAGACGATGCCGCCGGCGGGGACGGTGACGGTGCGCGCGCCGTCGAAGGTCAGCCGCCGGTTGCTGCCGGGGACCAGGGCGGCTCCGTCGCGGCGCAGGCCCGCGTGGACGTTGCCGAACGTCACCGGCTGGTCGCCGAAGGCGTTGGACAGCCGCACCCTGAGGCCGCTGCCGCCGACGCTGGTGTGCACCACCAGCCGGTAGCTGCGGCCGTCGACCGCCTCGCCGATCCGGTCGGCGGAGGAAGCCCAGGTGACCACGCCGTACCGGGACCCCGTCGGGGCACTGGACGGCGGGCTCGGCAGGTCCCCCTGCGGCACCGTGCCGGTCCCGCAGCCCAGCGCGACGCACGAGGTGAGGGCGGCCAGGGCGGCACGGCAACGGGGGCGGGCGGGGCGAGGCATCGTCGGCGCTCCTTCGGCCGGTCGGTCGCGTACGGGTGGTCTCACGGTGCGAGGTTCCGCAGGGTCACGGAGCCGCCGGGTGCGAGGCGGCTCCCGCGGTCGTCCCGGCGTAACGGTAGTGGTGTGGCCGCCGACCTGTGCGAGGCGGTCTCGCCTGGCCTGCCGTGCCGCCGGCGCACATCAAGGAAGCGGGATCACTGGCTGCGGTGGGCTCCTTGCCCTGACGCGCACCGGCACGGCTCCTTGGGGCGGGCCGACGGGGGAACCTCCGTGCCCGCAGGGCCGTTTCACGGAGGGGCGGCACGACGAGGGCGGGGCGGCGTGATGAGCGAGTTGGTCTCCGGGGGCAATCTGACGCTGCCGGGCGGCGCGGTGACCGTCCGGGTGCCCGGGCCGTTCGACGTGTCCGCGCTCGTCACGGACGACGACGGAAGGGTCCGGGGCGACGGCGACTTCGTCTTCTACAACCAGCCGGAGGCACCGGGAGCCCGGCTGCGGGGCGACACGCTCGTCGTGGACCCGGCGCGTCTGCGTACCGGCGCCACCCGGGTCACGGTCGCCGTCAGCCCCTCCGAGCCGGGGACCGCTCTCGGCCGACTCCCCTCCCCCACGCTCCACGTCATCGACGGCGGCGGCCGCCCGCTCGCCCGCTTCACGCCTGCGCACCCCTCGCAGGAGACGGTGCTGCTGCTCGCGGAGCTGTACCGGAAGGGCGACCGCTGGAAGCTGCGCGCCCTGGGCCAGGGGTACGCCGACGGACTGGCGGGGCTCGCACGGGACTTCGGCGTCGACGTCGTGGACGACCCGCCCGAGACCGCGCCCGAGCCGGACCGTGCCCGGGTGTCGGCGTCACGGAGCGGGCCGTCCGCCGCCCACTCCCCCGGGCCGCCGCCCTTCGCGCCCTCCGCGCCCGATCCCGAGGGCTTCCTCCCGCTGGTCAACTCCGCCCGGACCGCGGTCGGTTCATCACCGGTCTCCCTCGACGCCCGTCTCGTGTCGGCGGCTCGGGAGCACGCCGCCGCCATGGCCGCCTCCGGGCGCCTGGGCGTCGAGACCCGCGACGGCGTCTCCGTCTACCAGCGTGTCCTCGGCTCCGGGTACACGTATCTCACCATCGGCGAGCACCTGGTGTCCGGCCCGCGTACGGCGGGCGAGTTCGCCGCGTACTGCCTGCGCGCGGACGGGCCCCGCCGTACCGTGCGCGACCCGGCGGTCACCCACACCGGCCTGGCCCACGTCCACGACGCCCCCTCCGGGGAGACCTACTGGACGGCGCTGTGGGCCAGGCCCTTCACACCGGACGGGCTGGCCGGCACGGCGATGGCCGTCACCGACCTCACCAACCGGGAGCGGGCGCGGGCCGGGCTGCCTCCCCTGGCCGTCGACCGGCTGCTCACCGCCGCCGCGCAGGCGCACAGCGCGGACATGGTGGCCCGCGCCTTCTACGCGCACACCGCGCCCGACGGCAGCCGGCCCTGGGACCGGGCCGCCGCCGCGGGCTCGGCCCTGCGTTCCATCGGCGAGAACATAGCCTGCGGTCAGCGCTCACCGGCCGAGGTCGTGGAGGGGTGGATGAACAGCCCTGGCCACCGGGCCAACATCCTCAAACCCGGCTTCACCCACCTCGGCGTCGGGTTCGCCGGCGGCGGCCGGGCGGGCCTGTACTGGACGCAGCTCTTCGGCGGCTGACACCGCGTCACCCCGCTCCCTGCCCGGCGGCATCGGCGCTCGATCTTGGCGGAGGGAGGGACTCCGGGCGAGGATGCCGGTATGAAGGGTGACCTCTTTTCCAGTGAGCACATGGTCCAGCCGGCCGTCGCGCCCGGCATGACGGTCGAGAACGCCAAATGCATCCGGTACACGGTGAACGGCGAGATGCTCGCCCGGCAGGGCGCGATGATCTCCTACCGCGGCAACCTCCAGTTCGAGCGCAAGGGCCAGGGCGTGGGGGGCATGCTCAAGCGGGCGGTCACCGGCGAGGGACTGCCGCTGATGGCCGTGCGCGGGCAGGGCGAGGCGTGGTTCGCGCACGAGGCGCAGAACTGCTTCGTCGTCGATGTCGAACCCGGCGACGAGTTCACGGTCAACGGCCGTAACGTGCTGTGTTTTGACGCCACGCTGTCGTACCGCATCGCGACCGTGAGGGGCGCCGGCATCACCGGCGGCGGCCTGTTCAACAGCGTGTTCACCGGGCACGGCAGGCTGGGGTTGGTCTGCGAGGGCACTCCGCTGGTCATCCCGGTCTCCCCGCAGTACCCGGTGTACGTCGACACGGACGCGATCGTCGGCTGGACCGCGGGCCTGCAGACCTCCCTGCACCGCTCCCAGTCCATCGGTTCCATGCTGCGCGGCGGCTCCGGCGAGGCCGTGCAACTGCTGCTGCAGGGCGAGGGATACGTCGTCGTCCGGCCGAGCGAGGCGACACCGCACAAACCCGGGCAGCACTGAGCCCCCGTCAGGTGATCTGCGCCTCACAGGCAACCCGGTCCGTTCCGTCGGCGTCTTGACCGGCAGCAGGCGATGCCCTGGCCCTGGTGGCCAGGGCTGGCTTCCACCCCTCTATACACGCCATGTATACACAGAGTGTAGAGATGGCGGGCATACGGACCGAAAGGCATCGATGTACGGCAAGGCATTCGCCCCCGAGTACCAGGGCGCGCTCACCACCCTGTCCGTCAACTCCTCCCTGACCGACGTCCTGGCCGCCGGCACCGAGCGGTTGAGGGCGGCCGAGCGTGCCGGGGAGCTGGGGGAAGCGGCGCGTTCCGGGCTCGCGGTGGCCGAGGCGCACCGGCGCCTCGGCCGGGTCGAGGACGCGGACCGGGCCTGGAAGGCGAGTTACCGCGCGGCCCGCCGGGCCGGGGACGTGGCAGCGATGGCCTGGGCACTGTGGAGCGGCGGCACACTGGCCCGCCAGCGCGGCGCGTTCCCGCTGGCCCGCCGGCTCCTCCAGCTCGCGGCCGACCTCGGCGAACGCGGAGGGGACATCGTCGTACGCGGCTACTCCCTGGCGGGCCTGGCGGAGACGGGCCGGATCCAGGGCGACTACGCGGCGGTCGGCCGCCTGCACGAGCAGTTGCTCGCCGAGGCCCGGCGGCGCGGGGAGGCGCGCCACACGGTGTGGGCCTTGGAGGGCATCGCGCAGATGCACCGCAACACCGGGAGGTATGACGCGGCCTACGCCCTCTTCGAGGAGGCCGCCGAGATCGCCGCACGGGCCGAGGACCGGCGCGGCCACGCCTGGGCGCTGCGGGGTCTGGCCGATGTCGTGTCGGTGCGCGACGGGGACACCGAGCGGGCCCTTGAGCTGCTGAGCGAGGCGGAGGCGACGTGCCGCGCGATGCGGCTGTCCAGCGCGCTGGCGTACAACCACAAGATGCGCGGCAACGTCCTGTACCGGGCCGGGCGTTACGCCGAGGCGCGGGCGCTGTACGAGCAGGCGCTGGCGGAGTTCCGCGAGATGAGCGAGCCGCGCGGCCAGGCGCTGTCCCGTCTCGGCCTCGCCAAGTCCCTGGCCCGGCTGGGCCGCGACCCCGGCGAGACGGCGGCCGAACTGGCCGACCTCGCCGGCACACTGGAGCGCATCGGCCTCCAGCACGCCCGCAGGATGGTGGCCCGGGCCCACGAGGAACTCGGCATCCCGGCGGCCGCGCGGGTGACGGAGGCGGCACTGTGACGGCGTTGCCGACGGCCGCGGGAGCGGTGCGGCGGGACACGGCGGAGGCCGGCCCGGGTGTGCCCGCGGCAGGGCCGGTCACGGCGCCGCCCACCCCGGGGCCGGCAGGGGCGGCACAACAAGGTCCCGTGCCGCACGGCGAGCGGCACGCTCTCGCGGGCGGCGGCTCCGGCCGGCCCCGTGACGCTTCCCGGATCCTCGACCGCTGCCGTGCCCTGGTCCGGCCCGCCCTGGCCGAAGCCGTCGGTCAACTTCACCCCTGGGTCGCTGAGATGGCCGCCTACTCCTTCGGCTGGTGCGAGGCCGGTGGAGCCCCGGCCGCCGCCCCGGGCGGCAAGGGCGTACGGCAGGCGCTCGCGGTGCTGGGTGCCGAGGCGGCCGGGGCGCCCGGACGGGAGGGGGTGGCCGCGGGCGTCGCGGTGGAGCTGGTGCATACCTTCTCCCTGCTCCACGACGACATCATGGACGGCGACGCGGCCCGGCGCCGCCGCCCCACCGTGTGGAAGGCCTACGGCACGGGCCCCGCGGTCCTCGCCGGTGACGCCCTGTTCGCGCTGGCCGTCGGGACGCTCGCCGCGCGGCCGGGCGGTGCCGGGGCTGTGCGGACACTGTCCCTGGCACTGAACGACCTGGTCCGCGGCCAGGCGGACGACCTGCTGTTCGCCGAGCGCCCCTGGACGGGACCGCGACGGGTACGGCCGGACGAGTACCGGGCGATGGCCGAACACAAGACCGGTGCCCTGCTGGGCTGCGCGGCCGCGCTGGGTGCCGTGCTCGGCGGTGCCGCGCCGGGGACGGTCACCGCCCTCGACCGGGCCGGGCGGCACCTCGGGGTCGCCTTCCAGATCGTCGATGACGTGCTGGGCATCTGGGGCGACCCGGAGGTCACCGGCAAGCCGGTCCACGGCGATCTGCGGGAACGGAAGAAGACGTTCCCCGTACTGGTGGCGCTCCGCTCCCCGCAGGGCGAGCGGATCGCAGCGCTCCTGGAGACCGGCGGCGAGCCCGGCACGGCGGCCGCGCTGATCGAGGAGGCGGGCGGCCGCGCGGCGGCCATGGCGCAGGCGCGGCGGCACATCGCCGCCGTCGAGACGGCGCTCGGCGGCGTGCCGCTGGCGGCGGGGGCCGCCGGCGATCTGCGGTCACTGCTCGGCTACCTGGTGCGGCGCGACGCCTGAGGCGTCCTTTCCTTGTGCCCGCCCGGCCTCCGCCCGCCGCAGCGCGTTGACCCGGACCCCTTCCGCGGGTCAGGGTGCTCCACGGCGCGCTCCGCAACCCGCGCCAGGAGGATGGCTGCCGTGATCGGCATCTCGGACATCGAAGCCGCGGCGGAGCAGGTCGCCGGGCACGTCGCGCGCACCCCGACCGTGGACAGCCCGGGGCTGTCGGCGCTGCTCGGCGCCCCGGTCACCGCGAAGCTGGAACTGCTGCAGCGCACCGGCTCGTTCAAGGCGCGCGGTGCGACGGCGAAGCTGCTGTCGCTGAGCGAGGCCGAGCGGGCCGCCGGGGTCGTGGCGGTCAGCGGCGGCAACCACGGGATCGCCCTCGCGGTGATGGCCGCCGTCCTCGATGTGAAGGCCACCGTGGTGATGCCGCGCTCGGCGCCCGCCCGCGCCGCGGAGATCGCGGAGGCGTCCGGTGCGTCGGTGCGGCTGACCGACGACATGGACGGCGCCTTCGCACTGATGACGCGGCTCCAGCAGGAGGGGCTGACTCTGATCCACCCTTTCGACGACCCGGTGGTGATCGCCGGGCAGGGCACGGTCGGCCTGGAGTTCGCCGCCGACGCCGGTGAACTCACCGACGTACTGGTCAGCATCGGGGGCGGCGGGCTGATCGCCGGTGTTGCCGCGGCACTGCGGGCATGCCGTCCGGGGGTGCGGGTGTGGGGCGTGGAGACCGAGGGCGCGCAGGCCATGTCCGAGGCGCTGTCGGCGGGCGGCCCGCTGCCGGTCGCCCTGTCGTCGATCGTCTCCACGCTCAGCGCGCCGTCCGTGTCGCAACTGACGTACGACCACGTCTCCGCCCTGGTCACCGAGGTGCTCGTGGTGCCGGACCGGGAGGCCGTGCGGGGCTCGCTGGACCTCGCCGACCATGCCAAGGTGTGGGCCGAACCGGCCGCCGGCTGTCTGCTGCCGGCCGCGCGGCAGGTCCTGGAGCGGGTCGGTGACGGGGCCCGGCTCGGCCTGGTGGTGTGCGGGGGCAACGCGACCACGGGCGACATGATGGCGTGGTCGAAGCGCTTCCAGCTGCGCTGAGCGTCCGGCCGCCCTCGCGGAAACCGTCGCCGAATTCATCCAAGGGCCGTCGAGTTCAGCCGTCGGACACCTCTCTATTTACCTCCGGTTACCCGCAGGCCGACCGGGAATTCGCGAATCCGGACGCGACAGTGGCCGAATTCTCCGCACGCGCGGCACCCGGGAGGCGGCCGAGGTGAGCCGCCCGAGAGCACAAAAGACCGATTCCTCGCACGCTTGAGCCCATCGCTTGAACAAAAGACAAGAATGCGCGCGGAGTTGTGATCGGATTGAACGGAGGCCGCCTCACCCCCCGTACCTCTGGAAAAGATGAGAGCCAGGTTTCCAGCGAGGGATGGCCATGGGCAGGGCGTACGTCTCCACACACCAGTTGGTCGCCGGCCGGTACCGGCTGCTCGAGATCATCCAGCGCGAGACCAACCGGATCTGCTGGTATGCCGAGGACACCGGCGCCGGGGATGTGTCGCGGCCCTGTCTGGTCACCCAGGTCGGGCTTCCTGACGACCCGCACCAGACCGAGCGCCGGACCGCCGCCCGCCTGCTGCGCATGTCCGAGAGCATGGCGCTGATGTGCCCCGGCCGGATCGCCGCAGTCGTCGACGCCGTCGAGGAGGCCGGTGGCCTGTGGACGGTCAACGAGTGGATCGACGGCACCCCGCTCGGCGAACTCCTCTCCGAGCAGGGCACGTTCAACTACGTGCGGGCCGCACGCGTCGGCCTGGAGCTGCTCGACGTGCTGGACGCCGCGCACGCCGAGAGCATCACCCACGGCGAGCTCAGCCCCGGCCAGGTCTTCGTCCGCGAGGACCAGTCGATCGTCGTCACCGGCTACGGCCTGGCCGGTGCGACCCTCGCGCCGCGGCTCACGGCCCCCGCGTACGCCTCCCCCGAGCAGGCCCGCGACCAGCGCATCGGCCCGGCGGCCGACCTGTGGGCGCTGGGCGCGATCCTCTACACGATGGTCGAGGGACGCCCGCCCTTCCGGGACCGGGGGCGCCCGGAGACCACCCTGAAGGCCGTGGACCGGCTGCCGCTGCGCGCGCCGGTGCGCGCCGGGCCGCTCACCCAGGTCGTGCAGGGGCTGCTGCGCAAGGACTCCCGGGAGCGGCTGACCCGCCCGGCGGTCCGTGAGGCGCTGACCCGCGCGCTCAGCGCGGACCCGGAAGCGGACCTGGCCGCGGTGCCCGTCCCGCGGTTGCGCGGTGCGTACGCCGCCGTACGGCCGGGCGGCCGGGCCTGGAGCAGACGGACCGTGGTGGCGGGGACGGCCCTGGCCGTCGTCACCGTGGCGGTCGCGGTGCTCGCCGCGACCCAGGGGCTGCCCGGCACCGACTCGGGCAGCGACGCGGCGGACTCGCCCGCCCGGCCGCCTGCCTCCGCCGCCTCGCCGTCCGCGGGCACCGGCGGGCAGAGCGCCGAACCGTCCGGGAACCCCAGCGCGACCGAACCGTCCTCCCCCTCCCCCACCCCGACGTCCCCGCCCCCCACGGCCACACCCACACCGTCCGCCCCGGCCACGGCCCTGCCGCCCGGCTTCCGCCGCTACCGGGCGCCCGAGGGCTTCTCCGTCGCGCTCCCCGAGGGCTGGGGGCGGCTGGACACCGACCGCCAGGGCGATCTGGCGTACCGGGTCGTCTTCGGCGCCGACGGTGACCACCGCACGCTGGCCGTCACCTACAGCGCCCGCGTGGGCCCGGACCCGGTGGCCGTGTGGCGGGACGACGTCGAACCGAACCTC
This sequence comes from Streptomyces sp. NPDC033136, assembly GCF_055578235.1. Classification (NCBI taxonomy): domain Bacteria; kingdom Bacillati; phylum Actinomycetota; class Actinomycetes; order Kitasatosporales; family Streptomycetaceae; genus Streptomyces; species Streptomyces sp. NPDC033136. The sequence continues at coordinate 360,522 of NZ_JBVIPD010000007.1, read as the reverse complement.
AAGCAGTCCGACGACTACCGGCGGATCGGCTCGATCCGCGCGACGACGTACCAGGGGCGCGAGGCCGCCGACATGGAGTGGACGGCGGACGTCGACGGGACCCGGGTGCACACCTTCGGCCGGGGCTTCCTGCTGGGCGGGGGCCGGAGCTTCTCGCTGCGCTGGACGACCCCGGACGCCGACTGGGAGGACGAGGCGAACCAGGAGGCGCTGCGCACCTTCCTGAAGACGTTCCGGCCCGCCTCAGACTGAGCCGCGCGGTGCCCGCTGGGTGGTGAGCCGGCCGCCGTGGAGCGGCTGCGTGCGCCAGCGCGCCGTGACCGTGCGTTCCGTGAGCGAGCAGGTCAGCGCCAGGCGGTGCGGTGTCTCCAGGAACACCGCTTCCAGCGCCAGCGTGCCAACGTCGGTCCAGCCGCCGCTCACCGCGGTCGGCAGCGGCTCCTCGGCGACCGCCCAGCCCTCCGCCGCGATCCGCAGGTCCAGCCGCTCCCCGTCCCCGGTCAGCTCCAGCGTCCAGCCGTCCTCGTCCCGAGCGAGCCGGGCCGCCCTGACCGGCCCGTCCTCCCCGGAGGACGTGAACGCGGCGGCGGCCCACTCCTCGGCCCGGGCCGGCGGTGCGGGACGCCCCGGGGCGGGCGGCAGCGCGAGCCGGGCGAGGCGCTCCCGCAACTCCGTGTCGGCGGCCCCCCGGCCGGTCAGCGGCTCGGGGCCGAAGGCGGGCAGCAGATGTTCCCAGACGAGGTTCAGGACCTCCTGCATCCGCTCGGTCGCCGCCGTCGTCACGATCACCGCGTCGTGCTCGGGCAGCACCAGGCAGAACTGGCCGTACGCGCCGTCGCCCCGGTAGCCGTGCCGGGACCTCCAGAACTGGAAGCCGTAGCCCTGGTGCCAGTCCTCCCGGTCGGTGTCTCCCATGGCTCCGGCGGTCGGTACGCGCGGGTGCGTGGACCGGTCCGGCCACCCTTCCGGCAGCAGCCGCCTGCCCTCCCAGATCCCGTCGCGCAAGTACAGCCGGCCGAGCCGGGCCACGGCGTCAGTGGTGGCGTGCAGGCCGCTGTAGCCGATCTCGCGGCCGGTGCGGTCCCGCAGCCAGGCCGCCTCGCCGATGCCGAGCGGATCCAGCAGCCGGGGCCGCAGGTATGCGGTGAGCGGCTGCCCTGTCACCCGCTGGACGATCGCGGCGAGCGTGTAGGTGGTGGGCTGGTTGTAGGCGAAGACGGTGCCGGGGTCGCGGTCCGGGGGCAGCAGCAGGAACCCCCGGACGGGCTCCACGGGGTCCGTCCCGTAGGCCTCCTCGACGGTCTCCCGCTCGTGGCCGCTCGACATGGACGCCACGTGCCGCACGAGCATGGCCCGGCTGCGCGGATCGGTGATGTCGGCCTCGAACTCCGGGAAATAGGAAATCACCGGCGCGTCGAAGTCGAGCAGCCCCTCGGCCTCGGCCAGGGCGGCGGCGGTGCCGGTGAAGCTCTTGCTGAGGGAGTACAGCAGGTGAGGGCGGTCGGGGGTGTACGGCGCCCACCAGCCGGAGGCGACCAGGTGTCCGTGCCGCAGGATCATCAGGCTGTGCGGCTCGATCCCGGGGTCGGCTTCGAGGGCGTCGAGGAAGGCGTGGACACCGGCTGCGTCGACGCCCTGGGCGGCCGGATCGGCGGGAAACAATGGGGGAGCGCTCATGGAGGCATCCTGCCCTCGCCGGTGGACCGTGATCGAGCCGTTTCCCCGTCCGCTGTCAGGGGACCCGACGGTTATGGTGCAAATCGGATACACGATGATGACCGAGCAGACTGGCCCCCGCGAGCTCGTCGACCATGTGGTGCGGGCCGAGGAGGCGGGCTTTGACTTCTCGGTGACCTCGGACCACTACTTCCCGTGGCTGCGCTCGCAGGGCCACTCGCCGTACGCGTGGGCCGTGCTCGGAGCGGCCGCCCAGGCCACGTCGCGTATTCCGCTGATGACGTACGTGACGTGTCCGACGTTCCGCTACCACCCGGCGGTGGTGGCGCAGAAGGCGGCGACGGTGCAGTTGCTGGCGGAGGGCCGGTTCCGGCTGGGGCTCGGCTCGGGCGAGAACCTCAACGAGCACGTGGTGGGCGGCGGCTGGCCGTCCGTCGATGTGCGGCACGAGATGTTCGAGGAGGCCGTGGAGATCATCCGGGCCCTCTTCGAGGGCGGCCACGTCAACCATCGCGGCACGCACTTCGACGTGGAGTCGGCCCGGTTGTGGGATCTGCCGGACGAGGCGCCGCCCATCGGCATCGCCGTCTCCGGGGAGCGGTCCTGCGAACTCGCGGGCCGGCTCGGCGACCTGGTGATCGCGACCGAGCCCAAGGCGGGTCTGCTGGAGGCGTTCGACCGGCACGGCGGCGAGGGCAAGCCCCGCGTGGGCCAGTTGCCGGTCTGCTACGACCCCGACCGGGACACGGCCATCAAGCGCGCGCACTCCCAGTTCCGCTGGTTCGGCAGCGGCTGGAAGGTCAACTCGGAGCTGCCGCACCCGGATTCCTTCGAGGCGGCGACCCAGTTCGTCACGCAGGACGATGTCGCCGAGTCCATCCCGTGCGGCGACGACCCGGACGCGTTCGTCGAGGCCGTGCGCCCGTACGCCGAGGCCGGGTTCACCGAGATCGCCCTGGTCCAGATCGGGGGCGAGTCGCAGCCGGCCTACCTGGACTGGTCGGAGAAGACCCTGCTGCCCGCTCTGCGCGACGCGTTCGGCTGAGGTCCTCCGCCAGCGCCTCGACGGCCTGCCCGACCAGTTGAGCCCTCCGATCCGGGGGGCTCTTCTTCATGAGCGCGCTCATCCGCTGCGCCTGATGGGTGGTGGGCAGGAATCCGGCCAGGAGGAGCGGCAGCAGCAGGCGCCTGACGAGCACTTCGCTCTCCGAGGTGACCTGCGGCCTGCGCACCACCGAGACGTTGACGCGGACCGCGTGCTCGTTGCCGGGCGGAACACCGGGCCGGTCCGTCTCGATCGCGGCGTAGCGGAAGCCGTTGCGCCAGGTCGCAGGCCGGGCAGCCGGCCGGTCCGCGGGCGAGCCGGCCGCCGCAGTCGGGGCACACCAGCCGGTCGAGAGCGGCGTCGACCACCCGCCAGTCGTACCGGTCGGGTTCGGCCGCCACCACCTCGGCCAGCACCCGCTCCTGGTCCGCGCCGACGGCGTCCCACTGCCGCAGGAAGGCGGCCCACTCCTCCTCGACGATGGCGTCCACCCGTTCACGGCAGACGGCGCAGGCGGGGCCACCGCCGTACTCGTACCCGCCGCACTCCGCACAGCGGCGCAGCTCGGCGCCGGCCTCGGGTCGCACCATGCCCCTCATCCTCGCGCACGCCCGCCCGCGGGGGAAACGGATTGGGCACCGGGACAGCGGGGGCCAGGACCACGGAGACAGCCCCACGGCAATGGGGCGTCACCGCCGGAAACGCGGAGCCGGAGTACGGCGCCAGGCACCGCGGGCCGGAAAGCGGAGACCGGCCACGCCCCGGCCGTCGCCCCGCCGGGCAGACCGTCGACGCGCCCGCCGACCTCCGCCGGGAGGCCGAGCGGCACCTGTCGCTCATCGACGAGCTGGACGAGGCCGAGGACGCCGGCGAGTGGGCCGCCGAGGCGTACGACACCATGAAGTCCCTGGTCGTGGAGGCCGTGGAGGCCGACCCGGGGCTGCGGGTGCAGGAGCGGCGCAGCAAGTTCTACAGCAGCCTGCAGAAGGCGACCAAGGGGTTCGAGGAGCTGACCTTCGACGACGCCGGGGAGTTCTACGAGGACGACATGGTGCAGCGTCTGGAGGAACTCCAGCGGGCCGTCGCGGTCTGCGTCGAGTCCCTGCGCGGCGCCCGCGGGAATCACCCATTGGGCTGAGCATTCCGTCTGGATCGGGGGTACTAGAGGGCTCTACGTCGGTTCTTCCCGGAGGCCCCCTCGTGAACTCGTTCGTCCACAAGACCCTGGTGGTGCAGCTGCAGGCGGGCGACACGGACCGTTTTTCCGTGCTCGCCCACCTGAGCTACGACGCCACGGACCCGTTCGCCGTCACGGTCGTCTTCAGCCATGACGGCCGGGTCCTCGCCCGGTGGCAGCTGGACCGCGAGATGCTCGGCGACGCGCTGCGGCGTCCGGTCGGCGTGGGCGATGTGCGGATGCGCCCCGAGTCGCGGGGCATGTGGCAGGAGCTGCGTATGGAGTTCCTCGGCGACGCCCGCCCCGACGGCGGCCGCCACCACGCGGTGGTGTTCGCGTGGGCCCCGGCGTTCGCCGCGTTCCTCCGGGAGACCCACGAACTGGTCCCGCCGGGCCGCGAGGAGGTCCGGGTCGACGACTTCCTGGCGGATGTCATCGCCGGGGGCTGACCCGCGGGCGAGTTCAGTAGGCGAACTCGCGCCAGGGGCCCGCCCCGGCCAGCCGCGGAGGAGCTGGCCATGTTCGCTGACAAACCTGCTGTGCTGCCTGCCGGTCGCCCACGAGGCGGACGCCTTCACGGCCACGCGGGGCGGCGTGGCCGTGCCGCCGTCACCTGGAGGTGTAGCGGTGCCTGGTCCACAGCGGCAGGACGAACCAGCACAGCAGATACCAGCCGACCACGCCGGCGACCACATAGGGCACGTAGTCGTCGTTCGTCGCCACGCGCAGGATCAGCAGCAGTGACGCGGTCATCGTGGCGAGCAGCAGCACGAGGCCGAGCAGCGTGAGCCGGGAGGCCAGCTGCACCGCCTGGGGTTTGACGCGCCGCCCGGAGACGAGGCGGTGCAGGGAGACCGGCCCGATGAGCGCCCCGGTCGCGCACGCGCCGAGGACGACCGTCACGAGGTAGATCGTCTGGTTGGTGCCGGAGAGATCGTCGTACTTCGCGGTGAACACCACGGTGAGCAGGAAACCGAACAGGATCTGCACACCCATCTGCGCCACGCGGACCTCCTGGATGAGTTCCTGCCACATCCGGTCCGCTCTCTCCTCCTCCGTCTCGTTGCGCCCCCGGCGCAGGACCCCGCCCTCTGACGCGTCCGCCACTGCTTCCTCCCGGTGTGAGACCTGACCTCCTCTTTCCCCGTGTGCCCCGTAAAAGGCCCTCGTCCCGCGGCGGCGGTTTGAGCGATCAGGGGGCGGTTACACGGACGGCGCGAATGACGCACAGCCCGAGGAGGTCGTGGACGCATGTCCGGAACGCAGCTCACCGTGACGCTCAGCGGCGGAGGCGCCGACGACGCGCGAACGGTCGTCCGGGCCCTGGAGGGCACCTTCGGGGCGCCCGACGAACGGCCCGCCGACGGGAACGCGACGGTGCACACGGCGAACTTCGGCGGCGAGGCGGACGCGGGTTCCTCCGGGAGCACCGGGGAGGGCGCCGGGCGCCTGTCCGCGCCGGTGACCGTCACCGTGCAGGGCAGCCCGGAGGCCGTGCGTCGGGCGAGCGACACGCTCACCCGCGCCTTCACCGCCCGCGACGACGGTGCCGCCTCCGGCGACCAGGAGCAGGAGAGGCAGTTGCTCCTGGAGCCGTGAGGGCGAGCCCTACCAGCGGGATTCGATCTGGTCCTTGATACGCCGGTCGTACAGGTCGCGGATCGCCGTCAGTGTCTGGCCGGGCAGCTCGGGCAGACGGGCGGCGGCCGCGTTGGCGCGGGCCTGCTCGGGCGAGCGGGCCCCGGGGATCACGGTCGTCACCCCGGGCTGCTCGATGATCCAGCGCAGGGCCAGCTGGGCCGGGGTGCAGCCCTCGGGGGCGAGCGCCGCGAACTCGGCGGCCGCCTCGACACCGGTGGTGTAGTCGACGCCGGAGAAGGTCTCCCCCACGTCGAAGGCCTCGCCGTGCCGGTTGTAGGTGCGGTGGTCGTTCCCGGGGAAGACGGTGTCCCGCGTGTACTTGCCCGACAGCAGTCCGGAGGCCAGCGGGACGCGGGCGATGATGCCCACGCCCGCCTCACGCGCGGCCGGGAGCACCTCGCGCAGGGGCTTCATGCGGAACGGGTTGAGGATGATCTGCACGCTCGCCACGTTCGGCCGGGCGATCGCGGTCAGCGCCTCCGCGCAGGTCTCGACGCTGACGCCGTACGCGGCGACGCGCTCCTCCTCGACCAGGGTGTCGAGGGCGTCGAACACCTCGTCGCTGGAGTACACGGGCGTCGGCGGGCAGTGCAGTTGCACCAGGTCGATGCGGTCGACGCCGAGGTTGCGCCGGGAGCGGTCGTTCCAGGCACGGAAGTTGTCGAGCACGTAGTTCCCGGGGATCTGGTCGACCCGGCGGCCCATCTTGGTGGCGACCATCACGTGCAGGTCCGGCCGGCCGCTGAGGAAGGCGGCGATGGTCTGCTCGCTGCGGCCGTCGCCGTACACGTCCGCGGTGTCGAAGAAGGTCACCCCTGCCTCGGCCGCCGCCTCCAGCACCGCGAGGGCTTCCTTGTCGTCGACGTCTCCCCAGTCGGCACCCAGCTGCCACGTGCCGAGACCGACGACGGAGGCGTGCTGACCCGACCTGTCGAATGTGCGCTCGTCCATGGGCGTCAGTCTGTCATCAGCCACGGCTCCGTGCGGAACGTGCCGGTCCGGCCCGCCAACCCCACCAGATTCACTCACACGAGTGAAGATAGGCGACAGGGACCTGTCACGTGTCAACCGGCCCCTAGCGTGACTCCACGTGACCACCGACTCAGTGAGCGACTTCCCGTCGGACGACCTCCGCTGGACCCGCCGGGGCTTCCTGCTCAGCGCCGCCGCCCTGGCCGCCGTGCCCGGCCTGCCGGCGGATCCGGCCGCCGCCGCAGCGGAGTTGCCGGACTTCCCGGCGGACGTCGCGCTGTACCGCTCGGCGTACCGCAACTGGGTCGGCGAGATCACCGCCGACGGCCTGTGGGCCTGCGCGCCGGACGGCCCGGACCAGGTGGTCGCCGTCGTCAACTGGGCGTGGCGGCACGGGTGGCGGGTGCGCGCCCGGGGCGCCGCCCACGGCTGGTCCCCGCTGACGGTGACGGAGGAGACGCCGTCCGGTGCGCCCGTCCTGCTCGTCGACACCGCCGCTCACCTCACCGGCCTCGCCCTGGACTCCCCGGCCGCCGTGCGCGCCGGGACCGGCGTGACGATGGAAGCGCTGCTCACCTTCCTGGAGGAGCACGGCCTGGGCGTCACGGCCACGCCCGCTCCCGGGGTTCTCACCCTGGGCGGGGTCCTGACCGTCGACGGGCACGGCACGGCCGTCCCCGCGCGGGGGGAGCGACGCCGGCCCGGGCACACCTACGGCTCGCTCAGCAACCTGATCCTGTCCCTCACGGCCGTGGTGTGGGATGCCCGGGCCGGTGCGTACGTGCTGCGCACGTTCCACCGCGACGGGGCGGACTGCGCCGCGCTGCTGACGCATCTCGGGCGGTCCCTGGTGACCGAGGTGGTGCTGCGGGTGGGCGCGAACACCGGCCTGCGGTGTGTGAGCCGTACGGACATCCCGGCCGGGGAGCTGTTCGCCGCGCCCGGCTCCGGCGACGGGCGTACCTTCGCGAGCTTCCTGGACGAGGCGGGGCGGGTCGAGGCCATCTGGTTCGCCTTCACCGAGCACCCGTGGCTGAAGGTGTGGAGCGTCTCCCCCACCCGGCCGCTGACCTCGCGGAAGGTGACGCGGCCGTACAACTACCCGTTCTCCGACAACATCCCGGCGCCGGTGGCGGAACTGGTCGGCCGGATGACCTCGGACGCGGCCTGGTACCTGGCGCCGGCACTCGGGACGGCGCAGTACGACGCGGCCGCGCTGGGGCTGGTGACAACACTGTCGGCGGACATCTGGGGGCCGTCCAAGAACACCCTTCTGTACCTGAAGCCGACCACGCTACGGGTGCACGCGAACGGCTACGCCGTACTCACGTCCAGGGCGCAGGTGCAACGGGTCGTCTCCGGATTCGCCTCGTTCTTCCGGGAGCGGCTGACGGCGTACGCGGCCCGGGGCAGCTTCCCGGTCAACGGTTCGGTGGAGATCCGGGTGACCGGCCTGGACGACCCGGGCGACACCGCGGTGGCCGGGGCTCGGCCGCCGCTGCTGTCCGCGCTCCGGCCGCGCGCGGACCGTCCCGAGTGGGACACGGCGGTGTGGCTGGACGTCCTGACGCTGCCGGGCACGCCGGACGCGGAGGCGTTCCTGCGCGAGACGGAGCGGTTCCTGCTGCGTACCTTCGACGGCGGTTTCGCCCTCACGCGGGTGGAGTGGTCCAAGGGGTGGGCGTACACGGACGACGGGGTGTGGAGCGACCAGGAGGTGCTGGGCTCGGCGGTCCCGGACGCGGTCGGGCGGGCCGAGTGGGCCGAGGCGGACGCGGCCTTGGACCGGCTCGACCCGCACGGCGTGTACGGCAACGCATTCCTGGACCGGCTGTTCGGCCCCGGGGCGGGGCCGGAGTGACTACTGGCGGGCGGCCGGCGCCAGCGTGTGCACGGTCCGCGCGACCTTCGGGCCCAGCCAGCGCCTGAACCGGCGCAGCGGCTCCAGTTGCCCGGCTGCCCGGTCGAGCCGGTAGTACAGCTGCGGCGGGACGTAGGGCAGCAGGGGCGAGTGGCGCTGCCCGAGCAGGGCGAACATGCGTTCCGGCGGCAGGTGCATGTAGCGCGGGAGGTTCTCGTACCACTGGGCGCTGTAGCGGGCCGCGCTCGTACTCCAGGCGCACGCCGAGGTCGCGGGCCCGGGCGGCGAGGATCTCCAGGAGGCGGTGGCGGCCGATGCCGTGGCCCTCGTCGCCGCTGTGCCGGGTCGTCAGGTCCCGGACGTGGGCGGCCCCGTCGCGCCAGCGGACCGACTCGGCGTCGAGGACGCGCGCCGACTCGGGGTACCGCTCGTGGAGTTGATCGAGCAGTCCGCGCCAGTACGTCACGCCCCAGCCGTAGGTCGAGCCTTCCGGGTCGCGTTCGTAGACGGTGATGTCGTGGGACGGGTCCTGCCGCTTGAGCAGGATCGAGAGATACAGACCGGCGGGCCCGCCACCGACACAGGCGACCTTCACGCACACCCCTGAGGATCACCGAGAGCTTTCGGTTGCCGACGCAGAGTAGCAGCGCGAAGGCACCATCGGCCGGACCGCCGGATCGCGTCAGTTTCGCGGCGTGACGCGCACCACGGACAGCGGAGGGCGCTGGGAGAAACATCAGCCACGGCGTCCCGTGCGGGTGGAATTTCCCCTTCCGGGCTCCTGCGCGGCTCCCGCGCAGCAAGATCATCTTCGTTCAACCTTGCACGACTTGAGAGGAATTGCCCGGATCGCAGCCAACCGGCTCGCGTGGATTTCTCCCCTGCCGGGCGGGCCGATAGGCATGCGGTGTCATCAGCCGAACCGACCCAGGAGGTCCGTATGCCGGAACTCAGCCGTCGCCACGCGCTCACCGCCGCGGCCGCCCTCGCCACCGCCGCCGGAACCCTGCCGGCCGTCACCCCGGCGGCGGCCGCCGGGCACGCGCACTCCCCCGGGACCTTCGACGAGGTCTACAAGGGCCGCCGGATACAGGGCCGTCCGGTCACCGGGGCCGGTCACCACCACCACGGCGCGGGTTACGCGGTGTTCGTCGACGGGGTGGAGCTGCACGTGATGAGCAACGCCGACGGCAGCTGGATCAGCGTCGTCAGCCACTACGACCCGGTACCCACCCCGCGCGCCGCCGCCCGCGCCGCGGTGGACGAGCTGCGGGGCGCGCCCCTGCTGCCCTTCCCCGCCAACTGACCCGTACCGCAAAGGCATCTGGAGCACCCGCACATGGCTGTCCGCAAGAACCAGTCCACCCTGACCGCCGACGAGAAGCGGCGTTTCGTCGCCGCGCTGATCGAGCTGAAGCGCAGCGGCCGCTACGACGCGTTCGTCACCACGCACAACGCGTTCATCATCTCCGACACCGACAACGGCGAGCGGACGGGGCACCGCTCACCGTCCTTCCTGCCCTGGCACCGGAGATTCCTCCTGGAGTTCGAGCGGGCGCTGCAGTCGGTGGACGCGTCGGTGACCCTGCCGTACTGGGACTGGACCGTCGACCGTACGCCGCGCGCCTCACTGTGGGCGCCCGACTTCCTCGGCGGCACGGGACGTGAGCGCGACGGCCGGGTTTCGGACGGCCCGTTCTCCGCGGCGAGCGGGAACTGGCCGGTCAACGTGCGGGTCGACGGCCGTACGTTCCTGCGCCGCTCCCTCGGTTCCCAGGGCCGCGAGCTGCCGACGCGGGCGGAGGTCGAGTCGGTGCTGTCGATGCCGACGTACGACATGGCGCCCTGGAACAGCGGCTCGGACGGCTTCCGCAACCATCTCGAAGGGTGGCGGGGCGTCAATCTGCACAACCGCGTCCACGTCTGGGTCGGCGGGCAGATGGCCACCGGCGTCTCCCCCAACGACCCGGTGTTCTGGCTGCACCACGCGTACATAGACAAGCTGTGGGCCGACTGGCAGCGCCGGCACCCCGGCTCCGGCTATCTGCCGGCCGCGAACACGCCGAACGTGATCGACCTGCACGAGACGATGCGGCCGTGGCACGACATGAGTCCCGCGGATCTGCTGGACCACACGCCGCACTACACGTTCGACGCCTGATCAGACGGCCGCGCCCGTGCGGCACTCCGGGTGGCCCCAGCCGCTGTCGTTCTTGGCGATGGGCTCGCCGGCCGCGTACGAGCGGCCGCACTGGCAGCGGCCGGGGAACTTCGCCTTGATCGTGCGCGGGGAGCCCTTCGCGCCGGAGCCCTTCGCGGCGGACGCCTTCCCGGTGCGGGTCGCGCCGCCGCGTGGGCGGGACCGCGGGGCCTTGGCCGGGGTGTCCGGGGAGGGCGGCGGCTCGGGGGAGCCGAGGCCGCTGCCCGCGGGCTCCTGGACGGTGGCGGCCTGGCTGGCGGCGCGGTCGGCGAAGTCGTTGAGCCGGTCGCCGTCGACCTGGTGGGCGGGGACGTAGCGGAACTCGACCGAGCGGCCGTCCAGGAGCTCGTCGATGCGGACGACGAGGTCCTGGTTGGCGACCGGCTTGCCGGCGGCGGTCTTCCAGCCGTTGCGCTTCCAGCCGGGCAGCCAGGTGGTGACAGCCTTCATGGCGTACTGCGAGTCCATCCGGATCTCGAGCGGCACATCCGGGTCGGTCGCCGTCAGCAGGCGCTCCAGCGCGGTGAGTTCGGCGACGTTGTTGGTTGCCCTGCCGAGCGGCCCCGCCTCCCACCGCTCCGGCGTCCCGGAAGCGTCGGCGACGACCCAGCCCCAGCCCGCGGGCCCGGGGTTTCCCTTCGAAGCCCCGTCGCACGCGGCCACCACACGTTCACCCATGCGCTCGATCATGCCATGGCCGCGGGAGCCGTCCGGCCGGGGAGGGCCGGGTGCTCAGGACACGTCGGTCAGCTTCGGCATCTCCCCCTCGGTCGTGGTGATGTCGATCACCGAGAAGTTCGCGCCCTGCGGGTCGCTGATCGCGGCGAACCGGCCGAACGGGGTGGTCATCGGCCCGAACCGCAGGACACCGCCGAGCTTGGTGGCCTTCGCCACGGCCTCGTCGCAGTCCTCCACGGTGAAGTACACGTTGATATACGGCCCGGTCTCGGGCGGGAACTCCTCCCCCTCACGCTAGTCACCCGGGGGCGGGCCCGCGCGCCGAACGGGCCCGGCCGCAGACGAGCACCCCGAGCGCTACGCCGCGGACACGGGCCGTGCCGACCGCCTGCGTCCACCGGTCCTGCGGTCCGGGCCGACCGCGTGTGAGCCACCGTGTCCGGTGTACGTCTTCCCCCCGGCGCCCGGCTGTGCTTGCCTGAGTGCCGTTTCGGTGGCGGGGGCGGGAGTTGCCGTATGCGCAAGGCGTGGGTCGTGGGGGTCCTGGTGGCCGGGGTGCTGCTCGGCGGGTGCGGGGACCCGGTCTCCGCACCGGAGGAGCCGGCGCCGGCCCCACCGCGCGCGTCGGCCTCCACCACACACCAGCGCGCCCCCGCCTCCCCGGGCGCGGCGCCGAAGAAGGCGCCCAAGGTGCTGTACCTCGGCGACTCGCTGGCGATGGAGGGCCAGAAGGTGCTGGGGCAGGAGTTACGCCGGGACCTGAAGGCCGAGTACACCAGCGCCCCGTACTCGGGCACGACGCTGTGCGACTACCTGGAGGGCACGGCCGAGCGGTCGCTGGTGCCGGCCGCCGACAAGGCCGCCGCGCTGGTGCGCAGGCTGCGGCCGGACTTCGTGGTGCTGCAGTTCTGGGGGAATTCCTGGGGCTACACGCAGTGCATGGACGGCATCACCCACGACGAGTCCAAGGCCCGGTACTTCGACCGGTACGCCGACGACGCGCGCCGGCTCACCGAGCAGATCGCCGCGGCCGGGGACGGCAAGCGCCCGAGGATCGTGTGGGTGTCACAGGGCCCGGACCCGATCAACCCCGACCGGGTCCGGCGCGTCAACGCGCTCTACGAGGAGCGGGCCGCCGCCTCGGGCGACCTCGTGGCCGACGCCGGGAAGGCGGTGAGCCCGGCAGGCGGCCGCTACACCTGGACGCAGCACCTGCCGTGCACGGCCTTCGAGCGCGCCCACCCGGACTACTGCACCCAGCCCGGCCGCGACCGGACGGCCCTGCACCGCGACGACGACTATCTCCACTTCTGCCTGGCTCCCACCACGTCCAGGCCGAAGCCCTGCCCGGTGCGCTCCCCCGGGATCCTGCGCATCGCCCGCGAGATCACCAAAACCATTCGACAGTCCGCGAGTTGAGACGGTCGAATACGCGCCATGTGCGCGGTGCGGATGCATGAGGACGAGCTGGACATCGACCTGCCGCTCGTCGGCCGGCTGATCGCGGGGCGGTTCCCGCGGTGGGCGGGGCTGCCCCTGCGGCGCCTTGCGTCCTCGGGGACGGAGAACGCCATGTTCCGCCTCGGTGCGGACAAGGTCGTACGGCTGCCCCGGCATCCCCGTGCCGTCGAGGCCATCACCCATGAACTGCGCTGGCTGCCCCGGCTGGGCCCCGGACTGCCCGCCGCCTCGCCCGAACCCCTCGGGCAGGGCGGGCCCGGCGAGGACTTCCCCTGGCCCTGGTCGGTCTACGGCTGGCTGGACGGCCGCAACCCGGTGCCCGGCCGCCTCCAGGAACCCGTCCTGCTCGCCGAGGACCTGGCGGCCTACGTCTCGGCCCTTCGCCGGATCGACGCGTCGGACGGCCCGCTCGGCTACCGGGGGGTCCCGCTGGCGACCCGGGACTCCTCCATGCGGGAGGCACTCGCGCAGCTCGCGGGCCGGGTCGACACCGCGGCGCTGACGGACCTGTGGGAGGAGGCCCTGCGGGCCCCGGAGCACACTGGGCCGCCGGTCTGGGCGCACGGCGATCTGATGGCCGGGAACCTCCTGGTCACGGGCGGGCGGCTGAGCGCCGTGATCGACTTCGGCACGGTCGGCGTGGGCGATCCCGCCGTCGACCTGATCAGCGCCTGGTGCCTGCTGCCCGCCGGGGCCCGGGGCGTCTTCCGCGAGAGGGTGGGCGCCGACGCGGCCGAGTGGGCACGCGGCCGGGGCTGGGCCCTGTCGATCGCGGTCATCGCGCTGCCGTACTACTGGGAGACGAACCCTCCGGTCGCGGAGAACTCCCGGCACGTGATCCAGGAGATCCTCGCCGAGACGGCGTAGGGGCAGGACGCCCTCCTCCGAAGGCGTCCTGCCCCCGGGGGAGCGTCACTCGCCCGCGTACGCCCTGTCCAGGGCGGCGATGTCGAACTTGCCCATCGCCATGAACGCCTCGGTCACCCGGGCCGCCTTCGCCGGATCCGGGTCGGTGATCATGTCGTCGAGCCGGTCGGGGACGACCTGCCACGACACGCCGTACCGGTCCTTGAGCCAGCCACAGGGGCCGGGCTCGCCGCCGTCCTCGATGAGCTTGGTCCAGTAGTAGTCGATCTCCTCCTGGTTCTCGCAGAAGATCATGAAGGAGACCGCCTCGTTGAACGTGAACTGAGGTCCCCCGTTGAGTCCGAGGAACTTTTGGCCGTTGGCCGTGAATTCGACGGTCATCACGCTGCCGGCGGGCTGACGCGCTCCCTCGGGATAGCGCGCGACCTTGCCGATGCTGGAGTTCTTGAAGGTCGAGACGTAGAAGTGGGCAGCCTCCTCGGCCTGGCCGTCGAACCAGAGACATGTGGTGAAGCCGTCGGATGCCATGAGTTCCTCCCAAAGCGCGGATCGCTGTCATCTGTGTCGACCGGTCCTCGCCGCGAAACTCATCGGCCGGGCCTCGGCTCATTCAGGCGGCTGATGCACCTGTGCGATCCAGCATCCGGGGGAGGACGTCGTCGCCCTCACCGACGTGATGCGGTACCGGCGCCGAGCTCCAGCTGCCGCTGCGGCACGAGGCGGAGCGCACGGAGACCCTGGTGCGGTGGACGGAGTTCGACCGCGGCGGGCACTTCGCGGCCATTCAGGAGCCGGACCTGCCGGCCGGCGACGTGCGGGCGTTCTTCCGCCAGTTGCACGAGAAGGGCTGAGCCGCATGCTCTGCCGGTAGCGGATCTGCCCAGGGCAGAGAAAACGGCTGAGGGCATCGTCCGAGGTCAAGAGTGGAGTCGACAGCATGTCCCCGACCCGTCGCGGCACCGGTGCCACGACAGAGGAGAACCGATGACTCCACTCACGACGCTCGCTCCTCGGGCGGAGGAAGGCGACACCCCTCCGACCCGCTTCGACGACCATCTGGCCGCCCAGTTGCTCTCCCAGCGGATCGTGCTGCTGGGCACCCAGATCGACGAGGTCTCCGCGAACCGGGTCTGCGCCCAGCTGCTCGTCCTGTCCGCGGAGGACCCGCGCACCGACATCAGCCTGTACATCAACAGCCCCGGCGGCGCGGTGCACGCGGGCCTCGCCATCTACGACACGATGCGGCTCATCCCCAACGACGTCTCCACTCTGGCCATGGGCTTCGCGGCCAGCATGGGCCAGTTCCTCCTCAGCGTCGGCACGCCGGGCAAGCGCTACGCCCTGCCGAACGCGCGGATCATGATGCACCAGCCGTCGGCGGGCATCGGCGGCACGACCGCCGACATCGAGATCCAGGCGGAGAACCTGGAGTTCACCAAGCGGACCATCGAGCGAATCACCGCCGAGCACACCGGCCAGAGCCCGGAGACCATCTCCCGGGACGGCGACCGGGACCGGTGGTTCACGGCCGAGGAGGCGCGGGACTACGGCATGGTGGACCGGGTCGTGGAGTCCCTCACGGACGTCCGCCCGGCGGCCACCCGGCGCAGGATGGGGCTGCAGTAATGGGTACGTACACGATTCCGAACGTCGTCGAGCGCACCCCGCAGGGCGAGCGGTCCTACGACGTGTTCAGCCGGCTGCTGTCCGAGCGGATCATCTTCCTCGGCACCGAGATCGACGACGGCGTCGCCAACGTCGTCATCGCGCAGCTCCTCCACCTGGAGTCGTCGGCGCCGGAGGGCGAGATCTCGATCTACATCAACTCCCCCGGTGGCTCGTTCACTTCGCTCATGGCCATCTACGACACCATGACGTTCGTGCAGGCGCCGATCTCCACGTGCTGTGTGGGCCAGGCGGCCTCCACGGCGGCCGTGCTGCTGGCCGGCGGGGATCCCGGACGGCGGTTCGTGCTGGAGCACGCGCGCGTGCTGCTCGGCCAGCCGGCGGCCGGCGGGCAGCGCGGCATGGTGTCCGACCTGGCGCTCCAGGCCAAGGAGATGGTGCGGATCCGTTCCCAGGTGGAGGAGGTGCTGGCGCGGCACACCCACCACGACGTGGCGGCGCTGCGGGCCGACATGGACCGCGACAAGGTGTTCACCGCGCGGGAGGCGGTGGGGTACGGGCTGGCCGACGAGGTGCTCAGCCGGCGCCCCGTGAGGGTCTGAGGCGCCGGCCGGCCGGGCTCAGGCGGCCAGGCACATCCCGTCGCGGGACGACGTGGACGCCCCGCGACGGCTGCCGCCCGCGTACCGGGAGGTGACGCGGGTCAGTTCGCCCTGCGCCCTCGACAGCAGGTCACCGAGGCTCAGTCCGAGGGCGTGGGAGGCGGCCGCGAGGACCTCCGAGGAGGCTTCCTTGCGGCCGCGTTCCACTTCCGAGAGGTACGGCATCGAGATCCGCGCCTCATCGGCGACGTCCTTCAACGTGCGCTCCTGCGCGAGCCGTTCGCGGCGCAGGACGTCACCCACCAGGTGGCGCCAGAGCGGCTCCTTCGCTGCGGGGGCCGGGGGCGCCTGGCGCGGCGGGGCGCCGGCGGGACGCGCGCCGTGCGGGCGCAGCGGGAGGACTCGGGCTTTGTTCGGCACGTGGTTGCTCACCGCTCCAGCCTAGGAATCCAGGCCGTCGGAGAAAGGGCGCGGCGTTCCGCCGTGGGAGGAATCACCGGAACCTCTCAGTCCGCGGCGTCCGGTCCCCGCGTGGTTCCCGGGCCCGGGCCGTGCGCACGATGCTTGCCCGGCGACGGTCCCGTGGGAGAGCCTCAAGGGAGCGGAGCGGCCTGCTCCGCCCGTTTTTCGCCCCTGGAGGAATCGGAGGGCATGCTGTGCGACTGCCCGGGTACCCGCAACTCGGGAGTACCTAGGCAGATGTCCGCCGTGACGTTCGTGGGAGAGGTAATGGAGACCGCCGTGATCCGGTCGAAGGCACAGCTCGTCGAAGAGAACGCCGAGGCCAGCGCGGGTGACGGAGCACTGCCGGGAGTCGTGGACCCGCGATCCGTGGCCCCGCGGGACGCCAGGGAGCTGTCCCGCCAGTTCTTCCAGCGCCTGACGGAACTCGAAGAAGGCACGCACGAGTACCAGTACGCGCGCAACACCCTGATCGAGATGAACATGTCGCTCGTTCGGTTCGCGGCCGGCCGGTTCCGGGGGCGCGGCGACGACATGGAGGACATCGTCCAGACCGGCATGATCGGCCTGATCAAGGCCATCGACCGGTTCGAGCTGTCGCGCGAGGTCGAGTTCACCTCCTTCGCGCTGCCGTACATCGTCGGCGAGATCAAGCGCTTCTTCCGGGACACGACGTGGGCGGTGCACGTGCCGCGGCGGCTGCAGGAGCTGCGCGTGGAGCTGGCCAAGGCCCGCGAGGAGCTCGCCAGCCGGCTGGACCGCGAGCCGACGGTCTCCGAGCTCGCCACGCTGATGAACATCTCCGAGCGTGAGGTCGTGGAGGGACAGATCGCGGCGAACGGATACAACTCGTCCTCCCTGGATGCCGCGCTCACCGGTGACGGCCCCGAGGGCGGCGAGGCGGTCCTGGCCGACTTCATCGGCGTCGAGGAGGACGGGCTGCGGCTCGTCGAGGACTTCCACGCGCTCGCACCGCTCATGGCGGAGCTCAGCGAGCGCGACCGGCAGATCATCCACATGCGGTTCGTGGAGGAGGCCACCCAGGCGGAGATCGGTGAGCGGCTCGGCTGCTCCCAGATGCACGTCTCCCGCCTCATCAAGCGGATCATCACCCGGCTGCGCGAGGGCATGCTGGGCGAGCTGGGCTGCGCCTGACGCGGCCGACGGACCAAGGCCTGCGGGTCTCGTCCCCCATGCGGGAGTGGGGCGGCACCCGCGACGCTGTCCGGCACCGGATGACCCGCTGCACACGGCTTCGGGCCGGGGAACGCCTCGTCTCACCCGGGGGTGACCGGACCCCTCCGGACGGTCGGCCTCGCCCGGACACCTCATCCGTCGCAGCCATCGGACAGGGTCAGCACGGCGCGCACCCGCTTGCCCACCGGCACCCGCTCCACGCTGACCCGCTCCGCGAGCGCGTGGACGATCTCCAGGCCGTGCCGGCCGACGCGCTCGGGGTCGCGGGGGAAGATGCGGGGCAGCGCGGAGCTGCTGTCGTACACCGACACCGTCACCGACGTGTCCGTTCCCATGAGCTCCAGGATGTACGGGCCGTTGCTGTGCCGGTCGGCGTTGGTGATGAGCTCGCTCACGACCAGCAGCACGGCGCCGTCGAGGCGCTCGTCGATGCTTGCGCACCACTCGGTCCTGAGCTGGTCGAGAAAGAGCGCGGCGAAGGACCTCGCCTCGGCGATACATCCCTGCTCGCCGGAGTAGTGTGCCGCCCGCCGCAGCGGTTCCACGGGCACGTCGAAACCAGTCGGTATCACTGCCCCGTCCAGGTGGTCGATCATTCTTTTCTCTCTGGGAAGCCGGACTGGCCGGACGCTCTGCACCAGTGCTCGTACCCCGAGCCGGGCCGCACAGTCCTGCCAGGTGCTCGCCCGTCCGGTACTCCGGGCATTGTCCCCCGTCCGCGGGGCACCCGGAAGGAATCAGGACCGGTCGAAGGCGACCGGTCCGGAGCGCCGGAGGTGCGCGGTGGCCTGGTGGACATGGCTGATCGTAGCGATCGCGGCGATCGCCGCCGTCGCAATGGTGACGCTCGCCGTACAGGCGGGCCGGCGGTCCGGGACGGTCATCGCGGTCCGGCGCCGGCCCGGCGGGAAGGGCCTCCGGTGAACGAGCTCCTGGCGGCACGCACCCTGACGACCCTGCCGGTGGTCACCCTGGGCGGCGACGCCGTCGCCCAGATCAAGGACACCGTCTTCGACGCAGCGGCAGGGCGCATCACCGGCTTCACGCTCAGCGGACGCGGACTGCTGTCGGGGCCGCTGAAGCAGAGCCTGCCCTGGCCGGCGGTGCACTCGCTCGGCTCGCACGCGGTCATGGTGTCCGACGCCCGCGCGCTGCGGGACACGTCCGCCGTGGTGGCGCGCCGCGAGGCCCAGCAGGGCCGGGTGCTGCACGCGAAGGTACTGACCGACGAGGGTGCCGAGGTCGGCACCGTGCTCGACGTGATCGTGGAGAGCGGCACCAGCGGCCGGGTGGTGGGCTTCCGGATCGCCGCCGGCACCTCGCTTGTGCAGGGCTCCCGGCGCCGCCGCCACCGGGTGTACGTGCCGCGCGGCGAGACACTCGCCGTCTCGGGCCGGGCCCTGGTCATCCCGGCGGACGCCACCCGTTACGTCGCCGACGACCTGCCGGCCTTCGTCGCCCGGGTCGACGCCTTCCAGGAGGGACGGGAGGGGACGCCGTCGTGATGCTGTTCTCGCAGGCACGGGGCCTGCCGGTGCTGACGCTGACCGATGCGGAGGAGATCGGCGTCCTGAGGTCGCTGACGGTCGACGCCGTCTCCGGTGTGGTCACCCATGTCCGGGTGCGGGGCAGGCACTCCCGCAAGGAGTCGGTGCTCGCCTGGGGCGCGCTGCACGCCGTCGGCCCGGACGCCGTACTCGTGCGCACCAGGGCCGCACCGGCCGAGGTACCGCCGCACCACGAGCTGCCGGGCCTGAGGATCCTCACCGAGACGGGCGACGCGCTCGGCACGGTCCAGGACGTCGCGTTCGAACCGGAGACGGGCCGGGTCGAGGCGGTCGTCACCGCCCACGGCGACCTGCCGGCCGACCGGCTGCTCGGGCTCGGCGACTACGCCCTGGTGGTCCGTGCCTGAGTCAGGAGGCGGGAGCCTGGTCCGTCGTGCCGCCCCCGGTCTCGGTCCCCGTGCCGTTCCCCGTGCCGTTCCCGGTGCCGTTCCCGGTGCCGTTCCCGGACGGCGGTTCGGACTCCGACGTCGGCGGATCATCTGTCGTCGGCGGGTCCGACGAGGTCTGGGTGTCCGAGTCCGAGGTCGGCGGTTCGGTCGTCGGCGGCCCCGACGAGGTCGAGTCGGTCGGCGACGTCGGCGTCGTGACGCTCACCGACGGGGACGGCTCGTCCGGCTTCTCGGTCTTGCGGTCCTTCGTGCCGGTGTCGCCCTTCTGGCGCTCGAACCACTCGCCGTCGGCCTCACGGATGACGAAGACGGCGACCGGCTCCGGCGCGGGCGTCACCACGACGTTGTTCGACGACTTGTATCCCGGCCACGCGTCACCGGTCATCTTGGGCGCGCTCTGCTGGGCGACCGGCGGGGTCAGCGGGTTGCCGCACGCGCAGCGCACCCGCGGCACGCCGCGGTCGTCGACGAGGACGGCCGTACCGGCCTGGAGAACGGCCTGGTAGCGGGTGGGCCCGCCGTCCTTGAAGCCATGGTTGGTGACACGGGTGTCCATGCGCAGCTGCACGGGGGTGAGAGCGCGCAGGTACGCGGGGACGTCGGGCACGTCGACACGGACGACCGAGGCGAAGGCCCGCTGCTTGTCCGGAGCGCCCTGGAAGTACGTGATCTGCTTCTCCACGTCACAGCTGGCGACGTTGCGGGTGCCGCCGTACAGGCCGGGCGCTCCGCCCTGCACGCTCTGGACGGCGTTCCGCGGGGCCAGTTCGGTGGGCGAGGGCGAGACGGGCGGGGCGGAGCTCTGCTTCGCCGTCGACTCGGTGAACGGGTCCGGGCCGGTGTCGGCCGCGGGCTGCAGGAAGACCTCGCCCTGAGACGTACTGGTGCCGCCGTCCGACGCGCCGGTGCCGCCGCCGTCGGGCCGGGACAGCACCACGGCCAGGATCACGGCGGCGACGACCACGGTGGCGACGATCGCGACACGGGGTACCGATCCCCACCATGGGCGGCGCGGCTCCGGCGAGGAGCCTCCCCCGGTCGGCGGCTCGGAGGGCGGGCCGCCGCCCGACGGCGGCTGGGAGGGGCCCGACAGCGGGCCCGACGGAGGTCCTGTGGGGCGGCCGGACGACGGCGGTTCGACGCTCACGAGCTCTTCTTCCCGCGTGGGTTCTCTGCGGCCTTCCCACACCCGGAGTGATTGATCCCGGTATGTGCCGCTTTTTCATGACACATTCATTGTGTGCTCCGGGCCCGTACGCCCCGCAAGCCGACGCGGACGGACCTCTCCGGCGGGCGCCCGGCCCGGGTGCTGCTTAGCGTGACAGCGTGAGTTCGCGCACCCCCTCCGGCCTGGCAGGCACCTCCGGCGAGCGGGCCGTCGCCCGCCACGGCTGGGCGCATGCCCTCGTCACGGTGCTCGGCGGGCTGCTCGCCATGGTGGTGGTCGCCACGCTGGGACTGTGGGCGGCCGGGGCCGCGGACCTTCCCGACGGCGGGTTCGCCCCGGTGGTCGCGGCGACCGTGGTCACCGCCGTGGGCGGCACGGTGAGGCTCTCCGGGAGCGTGGGCGACCTCGCCGACACCCGGGCGGGTCTGACCGTGATCCCGTTGTCCGTCACGCTCACCGGGGCGCTGGTGATCGCCTGGGGGTTCCTGCGGCCGCTGCGTCATCGCGCGGTCGCCGGTGCCGTGGAGCTGGCCGGCTGGGCCGGCCGGGTGGCGGTGCTGTGGCTGCTCGCGATGATCGGTCTGACGCTCGCCGCCCGCCACACGTTCGACGTCTCCCTCGGGGACGAGACGCTCGACGAACTCGGCGACCTGTTCGGCGCCTCACCGAAGGTCGGTTTCACCACCGACGTCCCGCTGTCCGTCTTCGTCGGCCTGGTGTGGCTGGCCGGTGTCCTGATCCTGGCCCTGCTGGTCTCGCGCGGGGCACCGCTGCCCGCCGGGCTGCTGCGCTTCCAGACGTCGGTGCGGCCTGCCGCCTACGCGATGGTCGCCATGCTGCTCGCCTACGTCGTCATCGGTGTGGTGATCGCGCTGATCGTCGCGGCGACGCGGGGGCACACGGCCGAGACGTTCGCCGTGATCCTGCTCGGCCTGCCCAACGTGGTGTGGCTGGGGCTGACGATCGGCCTCGGCGCCACCTGGGACGGCAAGGTGGAGGGGCCGTTCGGGCTGCCCATGCCGCAGGTGCTGGACAAGGTGCTGCGCACGCCGGACATCTCCGAACTGAACCTGCGGACGCTCTCGGAGCACGACGGCCGGGTGTGGTTGCTGCTGGTCGTCGACGTCGTACTGCTGCTGGCCGCCGCGTTCGTGATGGCGGCCCGGTCGCCGGCCCGGGTGCGCCCCTGGCAGCACGCCGTGCACATGGCGGTCGCGCTCGTACTCACGGTGTTGATGATCTGCCTCGTGGGGCGCCTCTCCGCGCACTACGGGCTGTCCGTGCTCGGCATCGGCGACCTGGGCGGCGGCCTCAGGGGCGAACTGTTCCTGAGACCCAGGCTGTGGGGTGCCGTGGGCTTGGCCGTCCCGTGGGGGCTGGTCACCGGGTTCGCCGGGGCTCTGCTGGCCCGGCGCGTGCGACGGCGGGGCGACGTGGGCTCCCGCGGCGCGCGCTGACGCCGGGCGGCTACGTCTCTCGCGTCTGTTCCACGAACACCGGTTCGGCCCAGCGCGGCGGCGGCTTCGGCCGCTCCTCTCCCACGCCCGGCAGGTGCCGGTCCCCACGCGTCGGTGTCCGTGCGGCCCCGGCTCCGCCGCCGGTGGTGGCGGCACGCAGCGCGGCGACGAAGGCGAGGCAGGAGGGGTACCGGTCGTCCGGGTTCTTGGCGAGGGCCTTGGCGACGACGGGGTCCGCCTGCGCGGCGATGCCGGGCCGGGCCTCGGTCAGCGGCGGCGGGTCGTCGTACTGGTGGGCCCACAGCAGGGCCATGTCGTCGTCGCGGACGAACGGCGGGTGCCCGGTGAGGACCTCGTAGACGACGCAGGCGAAGCCGTACACGTCGCAGCGGGCGTCGACGGGCTTGCCGGAGATCTGCTCGGGGGCGACGTAGTCGAGCGTGCCGACGAACTGGCCGACCGTGGTGAAGCCGGTCAGCGACAGTGACTTCTTCGTCAGGCCGAAATCGGTGAGGTAGACGTGCTCGGGGTGGTCGCTGTCGGTGCCGCGGGACACCAGGATGTTGCCGGGCTTGACGTCCCGGTGCACCAGGCCGTGTTCGTGTGCGGCGTCGAGCGCGGACGCGACCTGGACAGCGACGCGGAGGGCGGTGGCGGGCGGCAGCGGGCCCTCGCGGTCGAGGAGGTGCCGCAGGTCGCTGCCGGCGACGTACCGCATGGCGATGTACAGCACGCCGTCCGTCTCGCCGGCCTCGAAGACCGGGACGATGTGCGGGTGGTCGATCGCCGCGGCGGCCCGGGACTCGTGGGTGAAGCGGCGCCGGAAGGTGTCGTTGCGGGCCAGCTCCGGGGCGAGCAGTTTGAGCGCGACGGTGCGCTCCAGCCTCAAGTCCCGGGCCCGGTAGACCACGGCCATGCCACCGCGCCCGATCTCCTGCTCGATCCGGTACCCGGCGATCTGCTGCCCGATCAGCTCGGAGGGCCGCCCCGAGAACAGGCTCGTCTCGCGGTTCAACGGCCGTCACCCTCGGGTGACACGACCCGGGTGGCCTCCCGCCGCCCCACGCCCCGCGTGGGCGGCGCCTCACCCGGACGCTCCGCCTCCTCGGCGCCCTCGGGGGACACGATACGCGCGGGCTCGGGGGCATCGGGGGACACGACCCGGGTGGGCTCGGGTTCGCTGGCCTGCACGACCCGCGTCGGCTCGGCAGCCCCGGGCGGCACGACCCCCGTCGGCTCGGGGGCATCGGGGTTGACGGCCCCTGTCGGCTCAGACGCCTCGGGCGGCACGACCCCGGTCGACTCGGCAAGGCCCCGGGAGACCACCCGCGTCGGCTCGGCAGCCTCGGAGTGCGTGGCCCCCGCCGGTTCCGCGGCCTCGGGAGAGACCAGTCGCCTCGGCTCAGACGCCTCGGGGGACACGGGACGCGTGGGCTCGGGGGCTTCGGGGGACACGACCCGGGTCGGCTCGGGAGCGTCCGAGGAGACCAGCCGAGTCGGCTCGGGAGCCCCCGGCGACCCGGTCCGGGGAGGCGCGGAGGCGCCAGAGGACACCGCCCGAGTCGGCGCAGGCGCCTCCGGCGACCCGTCCCGAGGCGGCACCGAAGCCTCAGGCGCTCCGAGGGCCCCGCCCCCCGCCGGTTCCGCGGCCCCGGGAGAAACCGCCCGATTCGGCGCATGCGCCTCGGGCGGCAGCGCCCCCGCCGGGTACGCGGCCTCGGGCGGGACCCCGCGCGTCGGGCCGGCGGGTGCGCCCCGCGCCGGTGGTGCGTCGGACGGGCCGGCCGCCGCAGAGCGGGGCGGCTCGCCGGGACCCTCGGGGGGCACCACCCGCGTGGGGGGATGCACGGGTGCCTCGGCCGGGCGGGACGGGTCCGGGTGGGCCCGGGGTGTCTCGTCCGTCGCGTACGTGGTCAGGCGGGTGCCGTCCGCGTACACCCAACGCCCGTGCGCGGCGTCGTAGAGCCACACGGACTCGCCGTCGACGACGACGCCGATCCGGGTGCCGCGGGTGCGGGTGCGGAAGGACTCCCGGTCGAGGCCGCCCGCGAGGTCCTCGACCGCCGACCGGTAGCGCGCCAGGGCTTCCTGCGCCCGGCTCAGCAGCGGACGCGGGTCCGCGGTGCGGGTGAGCGGCCCGTCGGCGGCGGGCGGATCCTGCGGTACGGCGACCAGGCGGCGGCCGTCGACCCAGGCCGACCAGCCGTTGAAGCACAGCACGTGCCCCCAGTCGCCCTGCCGTTCCAGCAGTTGCACCGGAAGCAGCGGATCGAGGTCCACCGTGGGCCAGGACGGGTCGGGCGCCTCCCAGGCGGGCATCCCGTGCTGGGGGACGACGTGCGTAGGCCGGAAGCCGGGAGTCGTCATAGCGCTCCCTACTTCCGCATCACGGCCGGTTCGTGCCGGCGCAACAGCCGGGACACGAGGAAGCCGAACAGCACCGACAGCGCGATCAGCGCGCCGACGTCGAGGAGCCAGACGCCCACCGAGTGCTCGAAGAGGGGGTCCTCGGTCAGCTCGCCGGGCACGATCCGGGACAGCCCGACGGTCCCGGCCATCGCGGCCAGCGCCCAGCGCGCCGGCACCAGCCAGCCCAGCTGCTCGAGCCCGGGCACGCCGTCCAGCTTCAGCAGGGCCCCGCAGAAGACGACCTGGACGATGGCCATGAGCACGAGCAGCGGCATCGTCACCTCTTCCTTGCGCACCAGCGCGGAGACGAGCAGGCCGAGCATCATCGCCGTGAACGCCAACAGGGCGACCGCGACCGTGATTTCCGCCAGGGGCGGCATCAGCACGCCTTCGCCGCCGGGTGCGTTCAGGTCCACGCCGAGCAGGGCGACCAGGGTCAGCACCACCGCCTGCAGCACGGTGATGACGCCCAGGACGACCACCTTGGACATCAGGTACGCCGACCTGGACAGGCCCACCGCCCGTTCACGCTGGTAGATCACCCGTTCCTTGACGAGTTCGCGCACGGCGTTGGCGGCCCCGGTGAGCACCGCGCCGACGCACAGGATGAGCAGCGCGTTCATCGCCGTGTCCAGCGTCAGCTTGCCGCCTGCCAGGGCCCGCGCCATCGCGCCCATCACGAACGGCAGGGCGATCATGATGATGAGGAAGGTACGGTCGGCGCTCAGCGCGGCCGCGTACCGGCGCACCAGTGTGCCGAGCTGGGCGGCCCGGCTGCGCGGCCGGGGCGGCGCGGCGATGACGACGGGCTCGGACCGGGGCTGCCGGGGCTGGGCCGTGGCGTCGGCGACGTAACGGCCGTGGAAGGGTGAGACTCGGTACTCCCCCGCCCAGTCCCGCTCGGTGTCCCGGTCGAAGGCCTCGAAGGCCTCCGGCCACTGCTCGAACCCGAAGTACGCCAGGGCGTCCTCGGGCGGGCCGTAGTAGGCGATCTTCCCGCCGGGAGCGAGCACCAGGAGCCGGTCGCACACGTCCAGGCTGAGCACGCTGTGGGTGACGACGATGACGGTACGGCCGTCGTCGGCGAGGCCGCGCAGCATATGCATCACGGAGCGGTCCATGCCGGGGTCGAGGCCGGAGGTCGGTTCGTCGAGGAAGAGCAGGGACGGTTTCGTCAGCAGTTCCAGGGCCACGCTGACGCGCTTGCGCTGGCCGCCGGACAGGCTGTGCACGTGCTGGTCGGCGCGCTGTTCCAGGCCCAGTTCGCGGATGACCTCGTCGACCCGGGCGCGCCGCTCGGCCTTGGCGGTGTCCTGCGGGAAGCGCAGTTCGGCGGCGTAGGAGAGGGCTTTGCGGACGGTCAGCTGCGCGTGCAGGATGTCGTCCTGCGGGACCAGGCCGATGCGCTGGCGCAGCTCGGCGTAGTCGCGGTAGAGGTCGCGGCCGTCGTAGAGGACGGTGCCGTGGCCGGCGGGCCGCTGGCCGGTGAGGGCGTTGAGGAGTGTGGACTTGCCCGCGCCGCTCGGGCCGACGACGGCCAGCAGGCACTTCTCCCCCACCGGGAACGACACGTGGTCCAGCAGCGTCTTGCGGCCGCGGTCCACGGCGACCGCGAGGTCCTGCACGTCGAGGGAGACCTCGCCGGTGTCGACGTACTCCTGGAGTTCGTCGCCGACGAGGCAGAACGCCGAGTGGCCGATGCCGACGATGTCGCCCTGGCCGACCGGAGTGGCGGTGGTGACCGGGCTGCCGTTGAGGTACGTGCCGTTGTGGCTGCCGAGGTCGGTGATCTCGTACGTGCCATCGGGCAGGGCGCGCAGTTCGGCGTGCCGGCGGGAGACCACGAGGTCGTCGATGACGAGGTCGTTGTCGCTCGCGCGGCCGATGCGGATGGCGCGGGAGGGCAGCGGCCGCACGGTCGTGGGTTGCCGGTAGGTGCCGGTCAGGGCGGGCATGGAGACCGCCGAGGGGCGTTCCGGGGCCCGGGCGGGGGCGGGGCGTCCCGTGAGGAGGACGCGCGGGCCGTCGGCGGGGTTGCCGAAGCGGATGACGCTGCCGGGTCCGACGTCCCACTCGTGGATGCGGCGCCCGTCGGTGTACGTGCCGTTGGTGCTGTTCTCGTCCTCGATGGTCCAGTGACCGTCCTCGGGACGCAGCACCGCGTGGTGCCACGAGACCCGGTCGTCGTCGATGACGATGTCGCTCAAGGGGTCGCGCCCCACGTGGTAGTCGCGACCCGGGATCATCACGGTGGATCCGGACTCCGTCTCCAGGACGAGCTCTGGTGCTACCGACGGCTGCGCCATGGTCAGGATTCTACCGATGTGCCCTGGTCTGCGCCTGGGCGAGCGGGCGGGAGCAGGTCAGGCCACGGGGATGCCCAGGACAGGAGCCGCGCGCTGCATCCGCAGGGCGTCCACGGACTCGGCGAGCAGTTCGTACTCCGTGGTGTCGTCGCTGGTCGCGATGCGCACCAGCCGTCCGGCCGCCAACTCCTCGGCCACCCGCCCCTGCTGGTCCGGATCGGCGCACCAGGCGCGCAGCAGCGCGGGCACGTCGGGCACGGTGTCGGCGACCGGCACGAGCGCACCCGGCGGTAAGTGCTCGGCGTCGGGCCGGGGGTCGAGGCGCTGGGCGATCCAGGAGGCACGGTCGCGCAGCCACCACAGGGCGAGGGCGAGGGTGGGCGCGCGGTAGGTGCCCAAGGGCACTCCGATGCGGCGGCCGTCGCAGACTCCGTACGCCGTGACATGACACAGAAACTCGTCGTGCACGTGACCCTCCCCCCGTTGCCCAGCCCGCCTGGCGGCCAGGCCGCGCGTGCAGTACGGCTCGCGTGCTGTGCGTGAGGGCACCGTAGCTGGAAGTGAAAGCGCTCTCGCGTGTCAGTATGTTCACCGCTGAAACACTGTCACCATGACTTTCCGGCCAGTCTCCTGGCATATTCACCCTCCGGCTTGGCCGAAACCCGGCGCGAGGCCCCCGGGACGCATGACCTCAAGGCTCGTCGACGGCCCGGGCGGGGGCGGGCAGCGGGTGCGTGCCGGATTCACCACGAGCGAGGATCCGGCCTCTGACCAGCAGGCCTGGCCTTCCCACGGTGCCCACCGGGCGTGAGAGCGGCGCCGGCGATGAGTTTTCCGGTGTCCGGCGGTCTGTGTGGGTGAGAGGCCGCCGAGCAGAGGACCGGCTACTGCTTGACGGCCCACTGCTTGACGACGGCGTCGATCCGGGCCAGCTCGTCCGCGTCGAAGTCCAGGTTGCCGATGGCCCCGACGCTGTCCTCCAGCTGCTGCGGGGTGCTCGCGCCGACCAGCGCGGAGGTGACCCGGCCCCCGCGCAGCACCCAGGCCAGGGCCATCTGCGCCAGGGTCTGGCCACGCGTCTTGGCGATGTCGTTCAGGTCGCGCAGCCGGCCCACCAGCTCCCCGGTGACCGCGTCGGAGTTCAGGAACGGGCTGTCGCTCGCGGCGCGGGACCCCTCGGGAATGCCGTCGAGATAGCGGGCGGAGAGCAGGCCCTGCTCCAGCGGGGAGAAGACGATGGAGCCGACCCTGAGCTCGTCCAGGGCGTCGAGCAGGCCCTCGTCCTCGGGGCGGCGGTCCAGCATGGAGTAGCGCGGCTGGTGGATGAGGAGCGGGGTGCCCAGCTCGCCCAGGATGCGCGCGGCCTCGCGGGTCTGCTCCGCGGAGTAGTTGGAGACGCCGACGTAGAGCGCCTTGCCCTGCTGCACCGCCGAGTGCAGGGCGCCCATCGTCTCCTCGAGCGGGGTGTCCGGGTCGGGTCGGTGCGAGTAGAAGATGTCGACGTGGTCCAGGCCCATCCGCTGCAGGCTCTGGTCCAGGGAGGACAGCACGTACTTGCGCGAGCCCCACTCGCCGTACGGACCCGGCCACATCAGGTAGCCGGCCTTGGTGGAGATCACCAGCTCGTCGCGGTACGGCGCGAAGTCGGTCTTCAGGAACTCGCCCAGCGCGGCCTCGGCGGCGCCGGGCGGCGGACCGTAGTTGTTGGCGAGGTCGAAGTGGGTGACGCCGAGGTCGAAAGCGCGGCGCAGGATGGCGCGCTGCGTCTCCACGGGCCGGTCCGGGCCGAAGTTGTGCCACAGTCCCAGCGAGAGCGCGGGGAGCTTCAGGCCGCTGCGTCCGGTGCGCCGGTAGGGCATGTCCGCGTAGCGGTCGGGGTGTGCGGTGTACAACGCGACTCCAGAGGGGTTGGCTCGGTCAGCAGGAAACCGGTGTCCACTCTGGCGTGACCTGCGCCCATGCGTCCAACAGAAGAATCCGATGAAATTCAGCGGCTACGCTTCTCAGTCATGGAACTGCGCCACCTGCAGCACTTCGTCGCGGTCGCCGAGGACCAGCACTTCACCCGGGCGGCGGAGCGCCTGCTGGTGTCCCAGTCGGGCCTGTCGGCCTCCATCCGGGCGCTGGAGCGGGAGCTGCAGACGCCGCTGTTCGTGCGCACGACCCGCCGGGTGACGCTGACCCCGGCCGGGCGGGCACTCCTCGGCGAGGCGGAGCGGATCCTGGCGCAGGTGCGCTCGGCCCACGAGGCGGTGGCGGCCGTGCAGGGGGTGCTGCGCGGGATGCTCGCGCTCGGGTCCGAGCAGTGCATCGCCGGGGTGAACGTGGCGGGTCTGCTGGCGGCGTTCCGCCGGCGCCACCCGGATGTGGAGATCTGCCTGCGGCAGGCGGGTTCCGGCGCGCTCGCGGAGGAGGTCGCGGCCGGGCGGCTGGATCTGGCGTTCGCCGTGCGCACGGCTCAGGAGGAGACCGATCAGCTGCGGACCGTGCCGCTGTCGAGCGAGCCGATGACCGTGCTGTGCCATCCGAGCCACCGGCTGGCGGCGGCCGGGGCCGCGGTGACGCCCGAGGATCTCGGCGGTGAGGTCTTCGTCGACTTCCACCCGGACTGGGGGCCCCGGCGCACCACCGACGCCGCCTTCGCCGCCGCGGGCGTCCGCCGGAGTGTCGCCCTGGAGGTCAACGACGTGCACAGCCTCCTCGACCTCGTGGACGAGGATCTCGGCATCGCCGTCGTCCCGCGGCACTTCCGGCACAAACGCGCCTCGCTGACCGCGCTGCCGGTGAAGGGCACCGGAGACGCCGTGTACGAGACGGTCGCCCTGCTGCCGACCGCGCAGGCGACCAGTCCGGCGGCCCGGGCCCTGATGGCCCTGCTGAGAACAGGGAGCCCGGCAACACCCCAGGACGGGGCCCAGCCCTCCTGACCTCCGCGGTCCCACGCAACGGACTCCTGACCGGTCCCGAAGACAACCACGGTCAGGAGCAGGCGAGATGACGGACCCCAACGACGGAACGTGCTGCGCGGCGCGGCGGCGATCACGACGGCGGTGCGCTTTCGGGCACCGGAACGGCAGCGGACCCCGCCGCTGCCGCGCCGCCGGCGCCACGCCGGTTCCCCTTCTGCTGCCCACGGCTTCCGGGGCGCCCTGGAGGGCCCGCTCACCGCGCACACCAAGTTCGGCGTGGACTCCGGGGAACCGCACGCGATCGCCTACGCGCAGAACCCGTCCGCGGAGCCTCGGACCTGGTGATCCTCACGGCCCAGGACTTCACCGGTGAGCGCGTGGCCCGGATCCATCTGCCGGGGGGGTGCCGCTGGGTCCACGGGAGCTGGATTCCCGACGCGTGATCCGGAGCATTGCGCGATGGTGGACGTATGCACGCGAAGGACATCCTCATCGACGGCTACCACCGCATCCGGGAAGAAGTCCACGCCACGGTCGAGGGACTCGGGCCGGACCAGCTGGCGGCCCGCCCCTCCCCCGACAGCAACTCCATCGCCTGGCTGGTCTGGCACCTCACCCGCGTCCAGGACGACCACCTCGCCGACGCCTTCGGCCTCGAGCAGGCGTGGCTGTCCCAGGAGTGGGAGAAGCGCTTCGGGCTGGGCCTGCCCCGCCGCGACACGGGCTACGGGCACAGTCCCGCCCAGGTCGCCAAGGTCCGGGTCGACTCGGGCGAGCTGCTGACCGGCTACCACGACGCCGTGCACGACCAGAGCACGGCCGCCCTGCGCGGCCTGGCCGCCAAGGACCTGGAGCGCGTCGTCGACGAGCGCTGGGACCCGCCGGTCACCCTGGGCGTCCGGCTGGTCAGCGTCCTGTCCGACGATCTCCAGCACGTCGGACAGGCCGCCTACCTCAGGGGACTGCTTCAGAGCTCGGCCTCGTAGCCGGGCAGGACCACGTCCCGGATCAGCGCGTTCCGCTCGTCGAACGGGAGGAACGCGCTCTTCACGGCGTTGACCGTGACCGTGCGCAGATCCTCGGCGGTCCAGCCCGCCTGCTCCACCAGCAGGGACATCTCACGGGTCATGGTCGTGCCGGAGACCAGCCGGTTGTCGGTGTTGAGGGTGACGCGGAAGCCGAGGTCCTTCAGCGCGGTGATCGGGTGCTCGGCGATCGAGGTGGCGGCGCCGGTCTGCAGGTTGGACGTCGGGCACATCTCCAGGGCGATCCGCCGGTCGCGTACCCACCCCGCGAGGCGGCCGAGCTTGCCGGCCGTGAGGTCGGGGATGTCGTCGGTGATCCGCACGCCGTGCCCGATGCGCTGGGCGCCGCACACCTGGAGGGCCTGGTGGATGCTGGGCAGGCCGTGTGCCTCCCCGGCGTGGATGGTGAACGGCACGTTCTCACGCCGCAGGTGCTCGAAGGCCGCGAGGTGGTCGGCGGGCGGGAAGCCGTCCTCGGCACCGGCGATGTCGAAGCCGACGACGCCGGCGTCGCGGAAGGCCACGGCCAGGTCGGCGGCCTCGCGCACCCGGTCGAACATCCGCATCCCGCACAGCAGGGTGCCGACCCGTACCGGCGTGCCCGCGGCAGCCGCCTTCGCCATGCCCGCCGCCAGGCCCTCCTGGACGGTCTCCACGACCTCGGGGAGGCTCAGGCCGCCGTTCAGCATCAGCTCGGGGGCGTAGCGCACCTCGCCGTAGACGACGCCGTCCGCGGCGAGGTCCAGGACGTACTCCTCGGCGGTGCGCAGCAGGCCCTCGCGGGTCTGCATGACGGCGAGGGTGTGCTCGAAGGTGGCTATGTAGCGCACCAGGTCGCCGGAGTTGGCCGCCTCGTAGTACCAGGCGGCGAGCTCGTCCGGGTCGGTGGTGGGCAGGGTGTGGCCGACCGCGTCCGCGAGCTCCACCACGGTGGCGGGCCGCAGGCCGCCGTCGAGGTGGTCGTGCAGGACGGCCTTGGGGAGGCGGCGGATCACTTCGGCGTCTACGCGCGTAGTAGTCATGGCGGGGTCTTTCCGTGAAGCGGGGCTGTTCGGAGCGGCGGTGGAGGGAAATCAGTCGGCGGGCTGGAGAAGGTCCCAGCGGTTGCCGTACAGGTCCTGGAAGACGGCGACGGTGCCGTACGGCTCGTGCCGCGGCTCCTCCAGGAAGGTCACGCCCGCGGCCGCCATCCGGGCGTGGTCGCGGACGAAGTCGTCGGTGTACAAGAAGAACCCGACCCGCCCGCCGGTCTGGTCCCCGACCCGGGCGGCCTGGGCCTCTCCCTTGGCTCGGGCCAGGAGCACACCGGTACCGGCTCCCGGGATGTCCGGCTCGACGACGACCCAGCGGGATCCGTCGGACCGGGGCGCGTCCTCGACGAGCCGGAATCCGAGGGCCTCGGTGTAGAAGCGGATCGCCTCGTCGTAGTCGTCGACGACGAGGGCGACCAGGGCGATACGTCTCATCTCGACCTCTCGGAGCGGGTGGTTGACCGGAGAGGTTATACGTAAAACTCGAATGACGCTAACTGCCTCGCACCCTTCTGTATCCACCAGTACGTACATCCCGTGTCGACGATATTCCGGAGACTCCAGATACTGTGCCCGGCGGCACAGTATCTGGAGAGCCCTAGGCCTCGGGCCTAGGGCTCCAGCCGGAGGCACGGCGCACGTCCGCGCGCTAGCGTCCCCTCCATGAAGATCACCGAGCCCCCACGCACCCCCGAGCAGCGCAAGGCGGACCTGCTGGACCGTCTGGAGCGGGAGATGGACGTATGGGTCGCCACGGCGGACACCGAAGGGCTGCCGTGTCTGGTTCCGCTGTGGTTCGTGTGGCACGACGAGGCGGTGTGGCTGTGCACCCGGCAGACCAATCCCACCGGCCGCAATCTGCGCGACGGCGGACGGGCGCGGCTGGCCTTCGGCGACACCCGGGACGTCGCGCTGGTCGACGGTGCCGTGGAGACCTTCACGCGGCATGAGGTGCCGTCGGCGGCGGCCGAGGCGTTCCGCGCGAAGACCGGCTGGGATCCACGTCAGGCCCACGCGTCGTACGTGTTCTTCCGGGTGCGGCCACGCGCGGTCCAGGCGTGGTGCGAGGAGCACGAGCTGCCTCACAGGCATCTGATGCGGGACGGTGTCTGGGCGGTCCGGGGCGATGCCGCCCCACCGGGAACCGGTGGCCGAATCGAGTGATCGGCTCCCTCCCTCTCTGGCGAGCGGCCTCCCCAAGCCCCGCCCGAGCTCATCCGGCCTTCTGCCGCCCCCCGTCGAGCTGCCGCCCCCCCGTCGAGCCGCTCCAGTTCCTCGTCCGTGAGACGGATCGCGCCCTCCGCCACGTTCTCCGTGAGATGGGCGGGGTTGCCCGCGCCGGGGGTGGCGAGGGCGTGGGAGCCCCGGTGCAGGGGCCAGACGATGCGGATCTGGGCGGGGCTCGCGCCGTGGGCCCGGGCGATGGCCTGGAGCTCCGCGTCATGGGCGGTGGTGGCGCCGCGCTCACCGGCCTCCCCGGCGACGGCGTAGAACGGTACGAAGGCGATGCCCTGTTCGCCGCAGATGCGCAGCAGTTCGTCGGTGGCGGAGTCGGGGCGGTCGAGGGCGTACCGGTTCTGCACGCAGACCACGGGGGCGATGGCGTGGGCCTCGGCCACATGGCGGGGTTCGACGCCGCAGATGCCCAGGTGGCGGATCAGGCCCGCCTCGCACAGCTCCGCGAGGACGCCGAAGTGCTCGGCGATCGAGTCGTTCTTGGCCATCCGGCGCAGGTTGACCACGTCCAGGTGGTCCCGGCCGAGCCGGCGGAGGTTCTCCTCGACGTGGCCGCGCAGTTCGTCGGGGCGAGCCGAGGTGCCCCACTCCCCCGAGTACGCCCGTTACGGGCCCACCTTGGT
Source organism: Streptomyces sp. NPDC033136 (assembly GCF_055578235.1). Lineage (NCBI taxonomy): Bacteria > Bacillati > Actinomycetota > Actinomycetes > Kitasatosporales > Streptomycetaceae > Streptomyces > Streptomyces sp. NPDC033136. The sequence continues at coordinate 326,935 of NZ_JBVIPD010000007.1, read as the reverse complement.
GACGATCACCAGGTCGTCGGGACAGGGAGCCAGCGCGCTGTTGATGAGTTCATTGGCGGAGCGCGGCGACGGGAAGTAGAAGACGGCCGTGTCGATGTGGTTCACACCGAGGTCGATCGCCTTGCGCAGGACGGCGATCGACCGCTCGCGGTCGCTCGTTGTGCCGTGGTGGAAGGCGGCACTGCCCGTCAGCCGCATCGCGCCGAAGCCGAGGCGGTGGACGGGCAGGTCGCCGACTTTCCAGGTGCCCGCGGCGTCCGCGGTGATCTTGTGTGCGCTCATCGGCGGGGTCTCGCACCCACCACGCTGGCCGGTGGAGCCGTTTTACGGATACGTGTACGAGTTGAGGGCGGTGACGGCGGAGGCCGGATTGCCGCGGTCGTAGTGGTCCACGGCAAGGAAGTTGGGCTTCTTACGGGCGGCCGGCTGGCAGAACCTCTGGGCGCGGTCGGTGAGTTTGGTGTTGTCCGTGCCGGACGTGCCGGTGATCGGGACGTCACGGAAGTGGTTCATGACGAACAGCGGCCGGAATCCGGGTTCGGTGCGGGTCAGCGGAAGGTTCGTGTCGGCGCCGTACCAGCGGCTGTAGCAGGACCAGTCGGAGGAGCCGACGCCCGGGCCCATGGACCAGTGGTTCTCGACGGTCCATTCACGCTGGTACATGACGCCGAAGCTGTCCCGGGTCAGGCCCGCGGCCTGGTCGGCGGAGCGGCTGCGGTCCGTGAAGATCAGCAGCCGGTCATCGGCGGCGATCAGGTCCGCCATCGTCGGCCAGCCGCTGTGCCGCACGCCCGTCCGGTCGGGCCGGTACAGCACGTCCGACAGGCCCTTGACGCGGGCGAGTTCGGCGCGCAGGACGCCCGGTTCGACGTAGTCCTCAAGGAAGACGGTGACGAACTGGTCGGGATGCGCCTTCAGGAAGTCCACCATGCGCTGGAGGTCGACCCACAGGGCGACGGGCCTGCTGACGAGGGTGCAGCTGTTGTGGCAGAGGATGGCACCGTCGGGGGTCTGGTGGATGTCCAGCATGAAACCGCGGACACCGTCGGCGAGTTGGCGCTCGAGGCCACGGGTCTGGTTGGGGACGAGGTTGACGAAGGGCGGGGCGAAGCCGCCGTCGACGCCGTTGGCGTACGCGTTGTGCGTGGTGAGGAACGTGACCTGGTCCAGGGTGCGCCGGTCCGGCGGCGGCATGGGGCCGGTGACGGGGGCGACCGGGGTGAGGTACCAGGCGGCGAGATCGCCCGGCCCTGCGAGGGCGAGGCGGGCGGGGTAGTTGGCGCCGGACGGCTTGGGGGCCACCGTGAGGTGGCGCGCGGTGCCCGGGGCCTTGAGCGTGTAGCGGTCGGCACCGGCCAGGGTGATCTCCCAGGGTGCGTCGGCGCCGGTACAGGCGACGGTCGCGGCCTGGTCACCGCTGCGGCCGAGGCAGTTTCCCGGGGCGTCGGTGTTCTCCAGGAGGTACGACGACCCGCTGGGCTTCAGCTGCCACTGCTGCCGGTCCTCGTTGCCGCGGGGTCTGTGCTGCTCGACCGCGCCGCCGCGGTCGGCCGCGTTGAGCCCGGTCGTGGCGCTCTGGACGTAATACGTGCCCGGGGCCGGCACGGCGGCGGGCACGGCGGCGGCGGGTTGCGGGGCCACGACCGCGGCGGCCAGCGCGGCGGTCGTGGCGAGCAGGGCGTGGGGGGTGCGCAGGCGCATGAGGGATGCCCTTCGTTGGATCAGGTTCATGACATCCGGCATGACACCACGCCCGGTGGTCCGGCGTCAGCAGGAGAGGTTGCCGCCGGGCGACGTTGGTGAGGACTCCGGCGCGGTCTGCGCGCCCGGCCCGGACTCACACGGGCGCCGAGTTCTCCAGGGTCGCCGCCAACCGGTCCAGCAGAGACCGCAGCAGTTCGTCGTCACCGTCGCCGAGGGGGTGGCCATGGCAGAAGACGCAGTGGAGGTTCGTCCGGTCGAGCCGGAATCATGACGCTGTTCCGGCACGCCCTCCCCGGCCCCGAGTGGTTCACGGCCGACGGCTCCGTGCTCGGCGTGGCCCTCGTCTTCCCGCGGATCTATCCGGCGCGCGCCGACGGGCTCGACTTCGACGTGCGCACGGAAGTCGATCTGCGAGGCTCCTCGCCGTGACGCGGGCGCATCAACGCCTCCAGGACGTCCGGTGGCCGATGGCCTGAGATCGATGGCCTGAGATCGATGGCCGGTGGCCGGGGGACCTTTGCACCTGCTGCACGAGCGACACGCCCCCGGATCGGCACCCGGCGCCGCACGACCGCGAGAATTTCCCCCATGACCACCACACCCCATCCCCTCGTGACCGCCGCACAGCGCCTGGCGCGCGATCTCCTCGTCCCGCAGGCCGAGCGCGTCGACCGGGAGGGTGTGCCGGCGAGCCACGTCGGGGCGGTGAAGCGTGCGGGGCTGCTCGGGGTGGGAGCGCCCCAGGAGTACGGCGGGGCGGACGCGCCCGTCGCCGTGGCGCGGGAGACCGCGGAGATCCTGGCGGGGGCGTGCTGCTCCACATGGTTCGTGCAGACACAGCACCACACCCCGGTGAAGCTACTGGCGGCCCATGACTCGCCCGTCCGGGAGAAGCTGCTGCGTCCGCTGGCGACGGGCGAGCTCATGGCCGGCATCGCGCACGCCCATGTCCGTGCCTTCCCCCGCGTGCCCGTGCGGGCCGTGCCCGAGCGGGGCGGCTGGCGCTTCGAGGGGCGGGTGCCCTGGTACACGGGCTGGGGTCTGAACGATGTGATGCTGCTGGCCGGCGTGTCGGACACGGCCGAGGTGGTGTTCGTCGTCGCCGAGGCCCGGGAGCAGCGCGGGCTGTCCCCATCGGCGCCGATGCGGCTCGCGGCCCTCACCGCCGCCCGTACGGTCTCCCTGGAGCTGGACGGCCTGTGGGTGCCGGAGGAGTCCGTGGTGCTGCGCATGCCGCAGCAGGAGTTCGCCCGGGTCGACCTGCCCAGGGCCGCCAACGCCAGTCCGGCCGTGTTCGGGGTGGCGTACGCGGCGCTGGACCTGGTGGCCGGGGCCCCGGAGGGCGAGGAGACGGCCGGGACACTGCGGGCCCGGCTCGACGAGGTCCGGCAGGAGGCCTACACGCTGGCCGATCACCCGGTTCCGCACGAGTGCGTCGCGGAGCGGCTGACCGTGAAGACACGGGCGTACGACCTGATGCGTGCGGCCACGACGGCGGCGATCGTGGCCGGAGGGGGCCGCGCCATGAACCTGAGCAGCGGGGCGCAGCGGCTGGCGCGCGAGGGGATGTTCCTGCTGGTGCAGGGCCAGACGACCGAGGCGCGGCGGACGCACCTCGGCTCGCTGGCGTCCGGCTAGAAGACTCATGAACGGCCTTCCGCGGCGGCGAGCGACCGGACCCGGGCGGTCTTCTCGGCGACCTGCGCGGGCGGCTCGCCCCTGGTGAGGCGGAGGAATTCAGCCCTCGTCCGACGGGACGACCACGAGGAAGGCGTCCGACTCCAGGTCCATCACGACGGTGGCGGGCTCGCCCTCGGCACGGCGGCGTGCCGCGTACTCCTCCGCGGGCCACGATCCGCGCGGCGATCCCGCCGGGAACCGCTCCAACACCTTCGCACTGATGGCCGCAGTCACGTCCGCTGCCCTCCCCTGTCCCGCGCCGCCCGCCGGGCGGCGACGATCGGTCGCTGTCGTACACACCCTTTTGCCCCTGATCCGCCCGGACATGTTCCGCCGGGTACACCGCGCCCCCCTCGACGCCAACTACACATAAAGGAAAAATAAGCGCAGAATGATAGTTACGCGGCGTTTACCGCATATCCTCCCAGACGCGGACGCCCTGCACGATGAAGGAGACGAGTCATGGCCAACGTCTCGCCCACCAGGGGTGACATATCCGGCCACCCCGATGCCTCCGAGATGCGGGACCGCTACGCCCGCGTGCTCGGCGGTCGCGATGTGGCGCTCGTGGACGGACCGGTGTTCCTGCTCGGTCTGTACTGTGCCGCCTCCCCGTGGATAGTCCACTACACGACCAGCCAGCCGCCGCTCGTGACCCACAACCTGATCATGGGCATCGCGATCGGTCTGCTGGCGCTCGGGTTCACTCGCGCCCCGGAGCGCATGTACGGCCTGAGCTGGGCCATGTGCGCCCTCGGAGTGTGGTTGATCATCTCGCCGTGGATCGTCGGCGAAAGCCCGGACGCCGGTGTCGTGTGGAACAACATCATCATCGGTGCACTGGCCGTGATCCTGGGGCTGGTGTGCGCCGGCACGGCGGCGAAGGCCTCCCGGAATCCGTAGATCCGCCGGAAGACAGCCGAGGCCGGTCCGCGTCCCGGACCGGCCTTTGCTCTCCGTCTCCGGACTCCCCGCGGCGATGCGGCCGGGCCCGGAGTGTCCCGGCCGTCAAGGGGCACAAGCACTGCAGCGGGGATCCGGACGAAAAGGGGCGGAGATGGAGATCGACGGGATCATCAGTGCCATCGTGATCGGCATCGTCATCGGCATCCTGGGCCGACTCGTGGTCCCGGGCCGTCAGCGGATCGGCGTCCTGTGGACGATCGCCGTGGGCATCATCGCCGCGCTGATCGGCTCGGCCCTGGCCGCCGCGTTCGGCGTGGCCGACACCAAGGGCGTCGACTGGGTCGAGTGGCTCATCCAGATCGGCCTCGCCGCGCTCGGCGTCGCCGCGCTGGACCGCGCGAAGGCACGCCGCTGACGGCGTACCGGCGACAGCACGGCACCATCCGGCCCGCGCGGCCCACAGGCCGCGCGGGCTTTTCCGCGCCGACTCGCCGACCGCGTCGCGAGAGCCCGTCACCCCTTCGACGCGTACCGCGCGGCCCCCAGAACCTCGGACTCGAGGTGAGCCGTTCTTGGTCCGGTCCATGAGGTCGGCACGGACGCCGTTGCTCTGGCTCCGGCCGAGTCCGGTGACCCTGTGGCCCGCCCCACTGAGGGACGGCCTCCCGGCGGCAAGCCCGGTCGGCATCGCTACGTCGTGTACACGTACGGCGTCGTGGTGCTCAGCGGTGCGAAGCCCAGGCGTTCCAGAATGGGGCGGCTCTGGCTGGAGGCGTCGACCTGGAGGTAGCGGTAGCCGCGGGCCGCGGCGGCGTGGGCACGGTGGGCCACCAGCGTGCGGTAGATGCCGCGGCCCCGCCAGTCCGGAACGGTGCCGCCGCCCCACAGGCCGGCGAACCGCGTGCCGGGCACGAGTTCCATGCGGGCCACGCTCACCGGTTCGTCGCCGGCCATGGCCACGACCGCGACCACGGTGTCCGGGTCGGCCGTGAGCCGGGCGAGCAACTGACGGCGCAGCCAGGAACTGTCCGCGCCGAACGCCCTCTCGTGGACGTCGGCCACCAGATCCACCCCCGCCGGGCCGGTCACCGGCACGACGCGGACACCTCGCGGCGGTTCGGCGTCGAGGGCCAGTTCACCGACCTCTCCGATCATCAGCTGCTCTTCCGGCCCGGGTGTGAACCCGGCCGCGCGCAGCCGCTGCCCGAGGTCCGCCGGCCGGTCGTGTCCGTACAGCTTCCACTCGAAGTCCAGGCCGAGCCCGGTGTAGTGGCCGATCTGCCCGGCGATCGCCGCGTCCGCTCCGGCATCGTCGAGGGCGGACCACACGACACCGTTCCAGCCCTGCGCGCCGGCGACCTGGCGGACGACGCCGCCGGTCCGCTCGATACGGGCGTGTCGGCCGTCCGGGCGTGCTCCCGCACGCAGGTCGCGGTCGAACAGGGCGAGCAGAGCGGCATGATCCATGGGCTCACCCCAGCATCCGCCCGGCGCCCAGGCAAACGGTTTCTCCCACATGTGCCCCACCCCATAGGGTCCTGTCGATCACACCGTCATGGGAAAGGCCTGTCACCCATGGTCGTGAAGGACACCGAGTTGCCGTACCTGCGCCGCTGCGTGGAGCTCGCGGCCGAGGCGCCGGAGTCCGGGGACGAACCGTTCGGTTCGGTCCTGGTGGGCGGGGACGGCGCGGTCCTCGGCGAGGACCGCAACCGGGTGGCCTCCGGTGACCGCACCCGCCACCCCGAGTTCGCGCTGGCGCGCTGGTCGGCGGAACATCTCACACTCGGGGAGCGGGAGGCCGCCACGGTCTACACCTCCGGCGAGCACTGCCCCATGTGTGCGGCGGCGCACGCCTGGGTCGGCCTCGGCGGCATCGTCTACGTCGCCTCGTCCGAGCAACTCGCATCGTGGCTGAGCGAGTTGGGTGTCCCCGCCCCGCCGGTCCGGACACTCCCCGTCCACGAGATCGCACCGGGTGCCGTCGTGGACGGCCCCGTCTGCGCGCTGACGGAGGACGTCCGGGAGTTGCACATCCGGTTCCATCGCGGACGCGACTGAGGCGCCCGGGCGGCCGGGCCCTGCCCGGCGGTCTGGTCCGCGCGGGGCGCGGCTGCCCGAGATGCAGGGCCGCTCGAGATGCAGGGCCGCTCGGGCGAACCTACGATCGAATTCAACCAGACCAGGTGTACGGCCCGGTCTCCCCGACGGGGGGAGGCTCATGTCCTCGCTGCGGCCACGTCGGCTGATGGCTGTCTATGTCGGCCTGGTCACGGCCGTCACGATCGTCTACCTGACCGTCCCCGTGACGGCTCCCGCGCTGTGGGCCGTCATCGGGCTGGCCGGCGTCGCCGCCGTGCTGACCGGCACGCGCCTGAACCAGCCCGCCCATCCGTGGCCTTGGTGGTTCCTGGCCGGGGGGCTGCTGACGTTCATCACGGGCGATACGTACTACAACGTGATGGAGGAGTACTTCGACGCCTCCAACCCGTTCCCGTCCCCCGCCGACGCCTGCTACCTCGCCACCTACCCGCTCTTCGCGATCGGGCTGTCCGGGCTGGTGCGCCACCGGTGGGCCGACCGCGACCTGCCGAGTCTCCTCGACGCGCTGATCATCACCGCGGGACTCGCGCTGCCGGTGTGGGTGTACCTGGTGCAGCCGCTGGCCGTGGCGGACGGGATGACCTGGCAGCAGCGCGCCATCAGCATCGCCTACCCCCTCGGTGACCTCCTGGTGCTGGCTCTGCTGGCCAGGCTGCTGACCCCGAGTCCGGTCACGGCTCCCAACCGGGCCGTGCGGCTGCTGGTCGTCGGCACCGTGACGCTGCTGGGCTTCGACATCGCGTACGGGATCCTGCAACTGCAGGACGTGTGGCAGACCGGCACCCTGCTGGACCTCGGCTGGATCGCCTTCTACACCGCCTGGGGCCTTGCCGCGCTGCACCCCTCGATGGTCGAACTGACCGCTTCCATGCCGCAGCGGGAGTCCCTGCTGCCGCCGAAGCGCCGGCTGGTCGTGCTCGCCGTGGCCACACTCATCGCACCGGGGCTCCTGCTGTACGAGGGCCTGAGCAACCAGACGCGGGACGCCGCCGTGATCGCGGCCTTCTCCGGGGTGCTGTTCCTGCTGGTGATCCTCCGGCTGGCCGGGATGGTCGTGGCCCATCGCCACGCGGTGAGCCGGGAACTCGCGCTGCGCGGGGCCGCCGCCTCGCTGGTCTCGGCGTTCCGGGAGGAGGAGGTCGACCGGTCCTGCCGTACGGCCGTCGACCGGCTGATGGGGCCCGAGGTGCCCCACCGGACCCTGCTGCTGCCGGCCGAGCGGGCGGCGGAACTGGGAGCGCGCGGCACCCATCTGGTGAGCCCGGCCGCCCTCGATCCCGCCACCGCCGCCGCACTGGACGGTCTGCCCTCCGTCCTGGCGTGCCCCATGACCCAGCCGGAACGGCCGGTGGGCACGGTCCCGGGCGTCCTGCTGGTCGCCGCTCCCGAGCGGCAGCTGAACGAGACCTGGGGCTCCCTGGAGATCCTGGCGTCGCACGCGGGCCTGGCCATGGAGCGCGTCACCCTGCGCAAGGAGGTGTTCCGGCGGGAGAGCGAGGCGTACTTCCGCACGCTCGTCCGCAACGCCTCCGACGTCATCGTGATCCTCGAGGACGACGACACCATCCGGTACGCCAGCCCGTCCGCCCGGTCCGTGTTCGGCACCGACGACCTCATCGGGGTGGCACTGCCGGAGCTGGTGGACCCCGGCGACCGGGAGCGGGCGGCGCGGGAACTGACCGCCGTACGGGAGCGGGGTTCGCGGGCGGGGCACGACCACTGGTGGGTGCGTCGCCGGGAGGAGCGCGTCGAGGTGGAGGTCCGCTTCAGCGACTTCCGGGACGAGCAGACCGTGTCCGGACTGGTGGTGACCCTGCGGGACGTGACCGAGCAGCGGCGGCTGGAGCAGGAGCTGACGCAGCGGGCGTTCCACGACGCTCTGACCGGTCTGCCCAACCGGACGCTGCTGCAGGAGCGGATCGAGCGCGCCCTGCTGCGCGGCCACCGCGAGTCGTCCCTGACCTGTCTGCTCTTCATCGACCTGGACGACTTCAAGCTGGTCAACGACACGATGGGGCACCGCGCGGGCGACCACCTGCTGGTCGCGGTCGGCAACCGGCTGTTCCGGGCGCTGCGCCGCACCGACACCGCGGCCCGGCTCGGCGGTGACGAGTTCGCCGTGCTGATGGAGGACGCCAGGCAGCCTCTCGACGCCGAACTGCTCGCGGCCCAGGTGATCCAGACGCTCGGCCGGCCGTTCGACCTGGCCGACGAGTCGGTGACGGTGTCCGCCAGCGTGGGCGTGGCCACCGCGCACGACAGCACCGACGCCGAGGAACTGCTCGGCCACGCCGACCTCGCGCTGTACGCGGCGAAGGCCGCGGGCAAGCGGCAGTGGCGCCGCTTCAAGCCACTGCTGCGCAGCCGTATGGTCGAGCGGCACGACCTGCAGTCCCGGCTGGCCCAGGCGGTCGCCGACAAGTCGTTCGCGCTGCGCTACCAGCCGGTCGTCGACATCACGGCGGGCGAGATCGTCGGGTTCGAGGCCCTGGTCCGCTGGCCGTACGAGCACCGGCCGCCCATCTCGCCGGACCAGTTCATCAGCCTGGCCGAGGAGACCGGGCACATCTCGCCCCTGGGGTCGTGGGTGCTGGAGAACGCGGTCAACGACATCGCGGAGCTGCAACGGCTGCCGGGCCCGGCCCGTCCGCCGTACGTGAGTGTGAACGTCTCCGCCCGCCAGTTCCGTGACGCCGGCTTCGTCGAGCAGGTCGGGCAGGCGCTGAGCACACCGGGTCTGGAGCCCGGGTCGCTGCAGCTGGAGCTGACGGAGACGGTGCTGCTGCAGCACGACGACCGCCTCCAGACGGTGCTGCACACGCTGAAGGAACTCGGCGTGCACATCGCGGTCGACGACTTCGGCACCGGTTTCTCCTCACTGCGCTATCTGCGGGACTTCCCCCTCGACGTGCTGAAGATCGACAAGTCGTTCATCGACGACATCGCGCGTGACGCCCAGCAGGTGGCCCTGGTCGAGGGGATCGTCCGGATCGCCGACACCCTGGGCCTGCAGGTCATCGCCGAGGGCATCGAGGACTCCGCGCAGCGGGATCTGCTGGCCGGGATGGGGTGCCGGTTCGGGCAGGGGTTCCTGTTCGCCCGGCCGATGACGGTGGAACAGAGCGCACACGTGCTGCGGGAGCCGAGCGTCCGGCCCTTCGCACCACCCCGGCCCCGGCGCCCGCGGGCAGAGACCGCCGCGCGAGGCCGCCGGGAGGCGCGCTGGGCGGACCTGGAGCATCTGCGGCGCACCAGTCCGATGAGCGACGCGGTCCTCGACGAGGTGAGCGGACGGCACATCCGCAGCGGCGACCACTGGCTGATCGACTTCGCGTCGTGCAACTACCTGGGCTTCGACTGGGACCCGGAGGTCATGGCGGCCGTCGGCCCGGCGGTGCGCCGGTGGGGCACGCACCCCAGCTGGTCACGGCTGCTGGGCAGTCCGCGGCTGTACCCCGACATCGAGGAGCGGCTCGCCGCGCTGCTGGGCGCGCCGGACACGCTGCTGCTGCCGACGCTGACGCTGGTCCACTCCTCGGTGATCCCGGCGCTGGCCGAGGACGGCCACGTCTTCGTGGAGGCGACCGCGCACCGGACGGTCTACGACGGCTGCGTCGTGGCCCGTGCGCAGGGCGCGATCCTGCACCGTTTCCATGCCGAGCGGCTCGACGAACTGCGCACCCTGCTGGCCGCGGTGCCGCGGGGCACGCCCCGGCTGGTGTGCCTGGACGGCGTCAACAGCATGACCGGCAACATCCCGGACCTGCCCGGGCTGGCGGCGGTGTGCCGCGCCGAGGGAGCGACGCTGTACGTCGACGACGCGCACGGGTTCGGGGTGATCGGGGAACGCGGACCGGGCGAGACGTGCCCGTACGGCATGCGCGGCAACTGCGTGGTGCGGCACACCGGCGAGTCGTACGACGGGATCGTGCTCGTCGGCGGCTTCTCCAAGGCCTATTCGTCCCTGCTGGCGTTCGTCGCGCTGCCGTCGGAGCTGAAGAACCGGCTGAAGACCGCCGCCGCCCCGTACCTGTACTCGGGGCCGTCGCCGACGGCGTCGCTGGCCACCGCGCTGGCCGGGCTGGCAGTCAACGAGCGCCGGGGCGACGCGATCCGGGCCGACCTGTACCGCAAGACGGTCCGGGTGCTCGATCACCTGGAGTCCATGGGGGTGAGCACCCTCAACACGGACCGGCTGCCCATCGTGGAGGTCCCGCTGGCGAACCCGGCGGACCTGGACGCGGTCGCCGCGTTCCTGTGGGAGGAGAGCGTCTATGTGACGCTGGCCGCCTACCCGCTGGTCCCGCGCGACCGGGTGGGCTTCCGCGTTCAGCTCACGGCCCTCAACTCCGACGAGGACATCACGCATCTGAACGCGACCCTGACCCGGTTGTCCGAACGCTTCCCGCTGCGGCTGAAGGGCTAGACGGCCATGACGACGCACAACGACGACGTGGACTGGGACCGCTGGCCGGTCGCCGACTACCTCGCCGAGAACTACCGCGAGGTGCATCCCTCGGACGCGGCGGTCATCGCGCACCACTGCGCCTTCTACCGGCGCTTCGCACCGGGCGCCCTGGCGCGCTCGGTGGAGTTCGGGGCGGGCCCCAACCTCTACCCGCTGATGCTCGCGTCGGCCGCGAGCCGCAGGATCGACGCCGTGGACGCGGGGGCGAGCAATGTCGCCTACCTGACCGACCAGATCTGTCACCGTCCGGACGCGAGCTGGCTCCCGTTCCACGCGCTGTGCCGGCGGCTCAACCCCGACGTGCCCGCGACCCTGGCCGGGGCACTGGCGCGGGTGGACATCGTTCATGCCGATGTCCGGGCCCTGCGGCCGGGCACGTACGCACTGGCCTCCATGCACTTCGTCGCCGAGGGCGCCACGGAGGACTTCGACGAGTTCGCCGACTTCTGCCGCACCTTCGTCCGCACGGTCGTCCCGGGTGGCCACCTGGTCGCCGCCTTCATGGAGGACATGCCGACCTACCGCATCGGCCCGGCCTCCCGCTGGCCGGGCTGCCCGGTGAACCCGGCCACCGTCACCGAGGTGTTCACCCCGCTGACCCGCGACCTGGACGTGACCCACATCGACGTGGACCCCACCCTGCCGGACTACGGGGACTCGGGGATGGTGCTGCTGACGGGGGTGGCGGGGGCGGTCTGAGGCAGGGCCGTCCGCGGACCGGTCCCGCCGGGGCCCCACCGGCGACTGCGCCGCCGACAGGGCCTTCGACGACGGCTCAGCCCTCCGCCCCGGGGCGGAACCGCCGGCGCAGTACCACTCCCCCGAGGACCAGCGCCGCGCTCGCCGCGACGGTCTGGAGAATGTGGTCCGTGCCGGTGTGCGCCAGGGCACCCGTGGTGCGGGGGGCGGCGTGCGGTTCCGGCGCGGGGGCCGGGAGCGTCCGGGGCGGGGTGGACGGCTCCGGGTCCGGCTTCGGCGGGTGGTGGGGCCGGTCCGGGCGGGCGGGGCGGTCGCCGGGGGTGCCGGGGGTGTTCGAGGACGCGTTGCCGGTGGAGGCGTTGCCGATGCCGACCACGTTCACGGAGTTGCCCGTGACGTTGACCGGCAGATCGACGGGCAGCTGCACGCCGTTGCCGGTGACCACGCCCGGTGAATCCTTGCCGCCGGCCTCGGCTACCGCGCCGCCGGGCTCGGCGTGCCGGCCGCGCGGCCGGTCGTCCTCGTTGGCGCAGCTGTTGCCCGCGGCGGGGTTCAGGAGCCCCACCACGTTCACGGTGTTCCCGCACACGTTCACCGGGACGTGCACCGGCAGCTGGATGGTGTTGCCGGAGACCACCCCGGGCGAACCGGCCGCGGAGCCGTCCGCCCCGGAACCGGCGTACGCGGGGGCGGTCATGGCCATCGCGCCCGAGGCGGCGGCGACGGCGATCACACCGTTTCGGGTAACCCGTCTCATAGGTTGCCTGCCTTCCAGACATCGTCGCGGGCACTCACCCGCACGGGATAGAACGCGGGGCGCCCGGTCCGAGTTATGGCTTATCCGCCTTTCACCCCATCGAGCGGCCCGGTTGTCGAACGAGCGGTAAAGCCTCTCGTATGCGGGACGCGGCGGCGCAGGACAGGGCGCTTTGCCGGGCCCCGCTCGCCCGGAGGCGGGGCTTCCGGGGCCCGCTTAAGGTGGGCGAGGGCGCCGTTTCCCGGTCCGCTGCGCGGCGTCCCGCGTCCCTGGAGGCATCGATGCTGGCCAAGCTGTCCACGCCCCCCTCGATACGGCGCTGCGCTGTCACCTCGACGGCCGGGCTCGCCCTGCTGGGCACAGCACTGCCGGCCGCCGACGGCCCTCCGCCCGGCCTGACACGCTTCTACGACCAGAAGGTCACCTGGTCGACGTGCGACGGCGCGGAGATGCCGAAAGACCTCCAGTGCGGGAAGGTCACCGTCCCGCTCGACTACGCCGAGCCGGGAAAGGGCACCCTCGACCTCGCCGTCGCCCGCTACCGGGCCACGGGCAAGTCGCGGGGCTCGGTGCTGCTGAACTTCGGTGGCCCGGGCGGTCAGGGCGTGGCCCAGCTCGCCATGGGCGGCAAGGACTTCATGGGCCTGACGAACGGCTACGACGTGGTCTCCTTCGACCCGCGAGGCGTCGGCCGCTCCTCGCCGGTCAGCTGCGGCAGCGCTTCCGACCCCCTGGCCGCGACCGACGGCGACGCCGACGCGGCCGATCCCCAGGCCGTGCTCGAGGAACTGCGCGCGGCGGCGGCCGAGTGCGCCGACCACTCGGGCCCGGTCCTGCCCCACATCGGCACGGTGAACGCCGCCCGCGACCTGGACGTCATGCGCGACGCGCTCGGCGACGACAAGCTCAACTACCTGGGGTTCTCCTACGGAAGCCGGCTCGGGGCGGTGTACGCGGCCGAGTACCCCGAGAAGGTCGGCAGGATGGTGCTGGACGGCGTCGACACGCTGACCCAGCCGCTGGCCGAGCAGGGCATGGTGGGCGCGCAGGGGCAGCAGACCGCGCTGGAGAACTTCCTCACCTGGTGCACCGAGGACATCGCCTGCCCCTTCGGCCGGAACCCCCGGGAGGCGAGGGAGCACGTCGTGCAGGTGGTCGAGTCGCTGGACAAGGACCCGGTACCGACGGACTTCGGCGAGGAGTTCTCCGGCCAGGACTTCGCGGGGGCCCTCGGACAGGGCCTCTACAGCAGGGAGCTGTGGCCCTCGCTGCAGCGGGCCATCGCCCAACTGCTGGAGGACGGTGACACGCGCGGCCTGGAGGCCTTCCTGTCCGGCGGCTTCACCCTCCCCTTGAAGCGGGCCCCGCACGCCGGACTCACCGACCCGGAGGACGTGCCTCTGGACAACCTGCCGGCGGCGCTGATGGCGGTGAACTGCGCGGACGATCCCGACCGTCCCTCCGCCGCGCAGATCACCCGGGACCTCGGCCGGCTGCGCGCCCGCTACGAGCAGGCATCCCCGGTCTTCGGCCGGTACCGGCTCACCCAGGTGCTGATGTGCTACGGCCGCCCCAAGGGCACCGACTACATCCGCGACAAGGTCAAGGACGTCGACACGCCGAAGATGCTACTCGTCGGCACCCGGGGTGACCCGGCCACGCCCTACCGCTGGACCGTGGAGACGGCGAAGCGGCTCGGGTCGTCGGCCGTGGTGCTCGACAACCGGGGCGAGGGCCACACCGGCTACGGCTCCTCCAAGTGCGTGCACAGCAAGGTCGACGCCTTCCTGCTGTTCGGCACCCTCCCGCCGGACGGCAGCTCCTGCGGCTCCGACCGCGACGCCGAGTGATCCGGCGCGCCCCGGGCGGGCGCCCTCGCCACCTCGCCGGGGCGAGGCCGGGGGAAGGCTCGACCTCGAAGGGGGGTGACGATTGCCCCGAATGCCCTATGGGCGAATTCGCTCTATCGTTCTGCTATGGAGCACGTTCTGAGTCCCGCGACCCTTGCCGAGCTGCGGCGCCCGCGCCCCTACCCCGCGGTCTCCGTGCTGACGCCGACCCACCGGCGCGAGCCCTACAACGCCCAGGACCAGGTCCGGCTGCGCAATGTGGTGGCCGAGGCCAAGAGGCAGCTGGAAGCCGATCCGGAGGTCTCCCGGGAGCGACGCACCGAGGTCTCCCGGCACCTCGACCGGGCGCTGTCCGAGGTCGATCTGACGCACGCCGAGGACGGTCTGGTCATCTTCGCCGCTCCCGGCGAACACCAGGTGTGGTCGCTCGCCAGGTCCGTGCCCGAACGTGTGGTGCTCTCGGACACCTTCCTCACCCGCAACCTCGTCTCCGCCCAGACCGCCGATCGCGCGTTCTGGGCGCTGTCGCTCGCCCCCGACCGGGCGACCCTGTGGAACGGCGGGTCCGGCCGGGTCACCGAGGCGCGCGTCGGCGGCTTCCCGCTGACCCGGCGCGTGGAGAACTTCGACCCGGAGCGGCAGCAGCGGATCGGGGACCAGCCGAGCGCCTTCCGCGAGGAACGCACCCGCCAGTTCCTGCGCGAGGCGGACGCGGCGATGAGCACCGTCCTGCGCGATCGCCCCCGGCGGCTGTACGTCACCGGCGAGCCGGCCGCCCTCTCGCTGCTCGACGAGGTCGGCGGCGCGGCCAAGGGAGCGGTGCACGTCCCGCGCGGCGGGCTTGCGCACGGCACGCCCGAGGCCGTGTGGCAGGCCCTGCGGCCGGTCATCGAGGACGAGGCCCGCAGGAGCACTGACGCCGTGACCCGGGCCCTCGAAGCGGCCCGCGGGCGGCGGGAGTTCGCCGCCGGCGTCGACGAGCTGTGGCAGAGTGCCCGCGACGGCCGCGTCCGGCTGCTGGCCGTCGAGGAGAACTACCGCGTGACGGTCCATGACGCCGGGGACCATCTGATCCTCACCGGGAGCGGCGACCTCGACTCCCGCGAGGACATCGTGGACGAGATCGTCGAGCAGTGCCTGGAGACCGGGGCGGACGTCCGCTTCGTTCCGGACGGCACCCTCGCAGAGGCGGACGGCATCGCCGGGGTCCTGAGGTACTGACCAAGGGCTCGAACACAGGGCCGTCGAACACGCGCCGCACACCCGCACGAGCGGTCCCGGCGAGGCGCCAAATACCCTGTGTAATCTACGACTTGGACCTCCGAGGGACCCGCTCCGCACCTACCTCGGAGTAACTCCGGGAGACTGTGGCATATGCCAGAAGCACCACCGTATCGTGTGGCGCCAAATCCCTTACAGGGCGTCGCGGGCTGTGCAACAGTCGTAACGGTCCCTCCGTCCGCCTTGGTCGTACCGTCCCCGCATCGGAGTGCGTCATGCCGTCCCACCTCTCCGCGGACCGCCCCGCCGCCCAGCCGCCCGGACGCGGCTCGGTCGACGCGCTCATATCGCAGACGCGGCGGCTCAAGGGCGAGGTGGACGCGGTGCGCCGCGATGCCGAGGGGGAGGAAGCCGACCACCCGCGAGGACGCTGGCAGCGTGCCGTGTACGACCTCGCCCTGCACCAGCTCGACGACCTCGACGAGCACCTGGCCCAGTTGCGGGACGGCCCCCCGCCCACCACGGCGGACCCGGGGCGCGCCGCACCCCCGCAGGGCTCGCTGCTCAGCCGGGTCGGCAGCGCCGAGTGGAACCTCCTCAACGACGAGGCACGTTGGTCCGGCGAGCTCTACCAGATCCTGGGCCGCGACCCCGCCGCTCCCCCGCTCACCCTCGACGATCTGCCGTCGATCGTGCTCGACGAGGACCGGCCGAAGCTGACGGCGATGGTCACGGACTGCCTCGTCGACGCCCGCCCCATCGACGGCGAGTTCCGCATCACCCGTCGGGGCGGCGACGTACGGACCGTGCACATGATGGGCGAACCGGTGCTCGACACTGACGGCAGCACCGCCTCGATGTGGGCCGTGCTGCGCGATGTCAGCGAACTGCGCCGCAGCCAGCGGGTGGTGAGCGAGACCCGTGACTCGCTCCACCACCAGCGGGAGGCCGCGCGGGGCGAGCACCGGCTCGCGGTCGGGCTGCAGGAGGCCGTGCTGCCGCCATGGCACGGCTCCCTGCGGCTCCCGCACGGCGGCGCCGGGGTCCTCGACCTCGCCGCCCGTCATCTGCCGGCGTCGACGCACACCCTCATCGGCGGCGACTGGTACGACGCGCTCGAACTGGCCGGCGGAGAAACGCTCCTGAGCGTCGGCGACCTCACCGGCCAGGGCGTCGGCGTCACGTCGAACACGACCATGCTGCTCGGCGCCGTACGCGGTATGGCGATGGCAGGCACCCAGCCGGGACAGCTCATGGCCTGGCTGAACCAGTTACTCGACGCCACCGTACAGCCCGCCCTCGGCAGCGCCCTCTGCTGCCGCTACCGGCCCGGGGCCCGCACTCTGACGTGGGCGCAGGCCGGGCACCCCGCCCCGCTGCTGTTCCGCGACGGGACGGGGCGCGTGCTGAGCGCACCGGACGGCGTCCTGCTCGGCGCCACCTCGGACCCTGTCTACGGGCAGGCCGAAGTGACCCTCGAGCCGGGCGACCTGCTCCTCCTGCACACCGATGGCCTGGTGCCCGGGCACACCGGAACGGCTGCCGCCAACCTCCTCCTCGACCTGGCCCCCCGCTTTGCCGGGAGCGGCACCGCCGAGGACTGCGTACGGACGGTCGTCGAGGAGTTCGGCGTGAGCGAGCGCGAGGACCACGCCTGCGTGCTCGTCGCCCACGTCACGTCATAGGGAACTCAGGCCTGTGCGTTGCCGCCTCCCCGGCCCTTCGTCTTCGGCAGGGCGAGCTCGATCTCCTCCCGCAGCTCCTGGATCTTCGGGTAACCCGAGTACTGGGCTGTCAGCCGGTACATCTGGCGCAGCCGGTCCCAGGTGCGGTGGGAGGAGTTGGATCCCATCGACACCAGGGCCAGCCGCGCGTAGCGGTCGGCCTGTTCGGGGTCGTCGGCGATGAAGCAGGCCGAGGCCATCGACAGGTAGTCGAAGATCTTCGACCGCTGCCGGCCGTCGACCCGCAGAGCGAGGGCCCTCTCCGCGTAGTACTGCGCGTGCACGGCCGCGTCCGGCTCGAACTCCGCCAGCGTGCGGTAGGACAGGGCCTGCATGCCGTACAAGTCGGCCTCGTCGAACAGCTGCATCCAGCTCGGCGCCGGGACATCGCCCTTGTCGGAGACGAAGAGGTCCTCCGCCTGCCCCAGGGTGCGCCGCATCGCCTGGCCCTTGCCCATGGAGGCCTGCGCCCAGGCCTCGACGGTGCACAGCATGGCCTGGGTGCGCGGCAGCACCTCCTCGCCGGAGCCGGACTGGGCCAGCTTCATGAGGTCCAGGGCGTCGTCCGGCCGGCCCAGGTGCACCATCTGGCGGGCAGCCCGGGAGAGCGCCTCGCCGGCCCGGGGCCGGTCGCCGCCCTCTCTCGCCGCGTGGGCGGCGATGACGAAGTACTTCTGGGCCGTGGGTTCGAGGCCGACGTCGTGCGACATCCAGCCCGCGAGGACGGCGAGATTGGCGGCGACGCCCCACAGGCGCCGCTGCAGATGGGGTGGATGACGGTAGGCGAGCATGCCGCCCACCTCGTTGAGCTGGCCCACCACGGCCTTGCGCTGGAGCCCGCCGCCGCGGGAGGCGTCCCAGGCGCGGAACACCTCGACCGAGCGCTCCAGTTCCTCGACCTCCTGCGACCCGATCGGGGCGGCCTCGTAGCGGTCGAACCCGGCGGGGTCGGCCTGCAGCGGATGGTTGAGGTCGGGGGCGTCGGCCGTCAGGGCAGGGTCGGTGTGCAGCCAGTCGTACATGGCGCTGCTGAGTGCGGATCCCGCGGCGAGCGCGGCGCCCGCGCCCACCAAGCCGCGTCGGTTGAGCATGAGGTCCATTCCCGTGAATTCGGTGAGGACCGCGGCGGTCCGCTCGGGCGCCCACGGCACTCCGTCGGGAGACTCCGCACTCCCGCCGTCCTGCCGTTTCCCCGCACGCCCGTGCCGGACCAGACCGATGTCCTCGATGGTCACGACACGGCCGAGACGCTCGGTGAACAGAGCCGCCAGCACCCGCGGCACCGGATCGCGCGGGATCTCTCCCGTGTCGATCCAACGCCGCACCCGGGAGGTGTCGGTCGCCAGCTGGGGATGGCCCATGGCCGCCGCCTGCCGGTTGACCAGCCTCGCGAGTTCGCCCTTGGACCAGCCGGCCAGGCCGAACAGGTCCGCGAGCCGGGTGTTGGATTGTCCGCTCACGTCAAGCCCCCAGGTTCTCGGCTGAGTTGACAGTAGCCCGGCCGGACTTGCCGGGCGACTATTCGCCAGGGTTCGCCAGGGTGCGCCAGATGGTGTGCCACCGGCCATCCGGTGTCAGGTAGGAACGCGCCACCCCGACCCGGTCGCCGCAGGGACATTCCCCAGGGTGATCCCGGACGACCGGGCCGGGGGGTGCGCTGTCATCGCAGGCACACGAAGGGATCTGTCCCGCCCATGTACGCAGCATCGTCCTCCGTGTCCGCACCGCCCCGGCCGCTGCACCCGCGTCCCGCGGACAGCGGCCCCTACCTCGCCCCCGCTCGGCCGGCGGCCCCCGTGCTCGGCGCGGGCAGGGCCCGGCGCGGCGCGGTCCTCGGTTCCGAACCGCTCAGCGGGAGACTCGACTTGTCCGGCCCCCAGGGCGCGCAGCTGCGCACGGCGATCGCGTCCGTGCACCGCATCTGTCCGGAGTTCGCCCCGGTGCAGGTCCTGCGCCGCAACGGACGGTCCGTGCTCCTGGCCGGTACGACCGGTCGCACCACGGCTGTCGCCAAGTGTTTACTGGACCACTCCCCCGCCTGGTCCGAGCGGATCCGCCACGAGATAGCGGCATACCGCTCGTTCGTCCGGCACCGCCCTCCGGTGCGGGCGCCGAGACTGATCGCGGCGGACCCGGACAACTGCACACTCGTGATCGAGCGGATGCCCGGGCGGGTGGCGGCCCTCCAGCGGCACCCGGCCGAGGCGCCACCCCGGGCTGACATCAGGACGGCGCTCGGCGCGATCTGCCGGCTGAACGCCTGGCGGCCGCCGGCGGGCACGTTCGATACCCCGCTCGATTACGCGGGCCGGATCTCGCGGTACCACGAACTGGGCCTGCTCACCGACCGTGACCTGGGGGATCTGCAGAAGCTGCTGCACGGCATCGCGCAGGCGGCCGGGCGGCAGGGTATGGGCCAGTTCTGCCACGGTGACGCACTGCTGTCGAACATCCTCCTGTCACCGGCCGGTCCAGTGCTGGTGGACTGGGAGCACGCGGGCTGGTACCTGCCGGGCTACGACCTGGCGACGCTGTGGTCGGTGCTGGGGGACGCACCGGTCGCGCGTCGGCAGATCAGCCAGATCGCGCAGTCGGCGGGCCCGGCGTCCAGGGATGCCTTCCTGGTGAACCTGATGCTGGTGCTGACCCGTGAGATCCGTAGGTACGAGACGGCCGTGCAGCGTTCGATGCACGACGCGGCCCCGGCGGCACCGGGCTCGGCCCACTCCGGTGCTGCGCCGTCCGGCGAGGAGCAGCGCCTGCTGCTACGGCGGCTGCACGACGACTGCCAGATGGCCCGGCGGGCCGTGCGCGCGGCGGTCGGCACTCGCTGACGGTGACGAAAGGGCCGCTGTGCGCCTGGTCAGGCGCACAGCGGCCCTTTCGTGTGCGGGCTGCCGCCGGGTTCAGTCCTGCTGGAAGAGCTCCGCGGGAAGTGGTTTGAGCAGGGCGTACAGGTCGTCCGTGATGGGGCGGTCCCAGGCCGCGATGGTCACCAGGACGTTGTCGCTGCGGTCGAACTGGACGCAGGAGATGCGGCCCTCGGAGAGCTTGACGCGCCGCACGATCAGGAGGTTGTCGCCCTGCATCACGGGGGCGTCCTCGATGCCGACGACGGTGATCTCCTCGTCGTTCTCCAGTGCCAGCAGGAGCTGGGCCACCTCGAAGGGGACCTGTCCCTCGGGGACCTCCCGGGCCGGTGAGCCCTCCGGCAGGTTGCCGATGATCATCGCGGGGCCGCGGCCGCCGAACAGGTCGTAGCGCAGGAAGACGCCCTGGCAGGTGCCGTCGGGCGCGGGCAGCAGTCCCGCACCGAGGTTGCCGGGCCAGTCGCCCGGGTCCATGGCCAGAACGTCGAAGTCGGGCCCGGCGGGGGTGGCGCTACGGCGGCGGAGGAACGACATGTTGCCCATGGTACGTGTCCCGGCCTGCGAAGTGCCGAGCGGGCGGCGGACTCGTCGGGCCGGACTGTCGCCTCGGGCCGTGGGTGAGGGGGGCCGGTCGGGCCCGGCGCCGCCGTGGGTGAGGGGGCTAGGCCGTGTTTTAGAAGTCCCCGTGGAAGAGGGAGCGGCGTTCGGTGCGTGCTCTCGGCGTGCCGGGCGTCGCGACGGTGTGGGTCAATGAACCTACGCCCTGGCCGCCGTCCACGCCCTGTTCGAGCACGGGCTTCGCGCACCTGAGGAACTGGCGTGCGCTGGCCAAGGGGCGTCCCGTAAGTCGCGCAAATCAGGCGCCTATGGGTCTATCTCATCCCTTCAAATTGGTTGACATTCAGGGGTGGAATGTCGGACGTTCAGCCGTGGCCCACCGAACAGGGACGGAGAGATGGCACGCAGATGACTTTCCGAGGAGGGAACCCGAACCCAGGGCGCGGGCGGCGCCCGGCGGCGCCTGCCGCGGTGGACGCGGGCTCGTGGCATGAGCTGAGGCAACTGGTTCCCGTGAAGAGTGTCTCGGCGCAGGTGCACACCGCAGGGCGGGTGAAGGACCTAGGAAAGGCGGTGCAGTTCAGCTGGCCTGGGGTGTACTTCGAAGGCCGCTTCCGCGGGACCGGGCTCGGGGTGGTACTCGACTGCGCGGCCGCCGACTACGACGTCCAGGTTGACGGGGCCACCGTCGCCACCCTGTTCACACCCGGCGACACCACGCACTGGATCAACGGCCTGCGGGACGGCGAGCACACGGTCCGGGTCGTCAAACGCAACGACACTCCGGGGGACACCAGCACGTTCGGAGGCTTCGTCGCACCCGGGGGCGCCGTACTGAGCAAGCCAGCGCCACGGGACCGCCAGATCGAGTTCATCGGGGACTCCCTCACGGTGGGCTACGGCAATGTCTCGGGCACCCGGGACTGCAATCCGGAGCAGCTCAAGCGGAACACCAACACCGACGTGAGCCACGGCGCCCTCACCGCCCAGCAGCTGGAGGCCGATTACCAGATCAACGGCTTGTCCGGCCTCGGAATGGTGCGCAACGTCGCTGGCATCTGCCCGGACGTCACGTACCGGACCTACTACGACCGCGCTTTGCTGAACGTGGACGGCGATATCTGGCAGAACCCGGGGACGTGGCGCCCCCAGATCGTGGTGGTCAACCTCGGCTCCAACGACTTCTCCGACCTCACCCCCGGTGAACCGTGGACGCCTGACAGCCTCGCGGCCGCCTACCGCACCGCCTACGGCAAGTTCCTCCGGAAACTGCGGACGCGCTACGGTGCCGGCACCACCCTCGTGGCCGTCGGCTTCGACAGAAACGCCGAGCATGTGCGGCAGGTCGTCGAGGCGCGCAACAATGCTGGCGACAGCGGGGTTCACTACTGGTTCCTCGATCAAGTGGGCCTGGACTTCCTCGGATGTGACGGGCACACCTCGGCTCACGACGACCGGGTGATCGCCGACCGCCTTGCCCCGTTCCTCAGGAGCCTGCGAACGGGATGGTGAGGGACATGGCCACCCGTGAACCGGGCCAGGGACTGCTGCCCCCCGCCGTAGCCTCCGGACCCCCTGCGTGCCCTGCCGCTGGGCAACTTGATCACCTGGGTCGAGGCCAGCAGCACGGGCGACGGGGGGTCCGCTGTGGGACAGGCCACCTCGGCAGCGGTCCCCGGCCTCGGCCCCGCTGTCGGGTCTGCCGCCAGGCGAGAAGCTGATCTCGTAGCCGAACTGGACGTCGCCTTATGCAGCGCCCATCGCCTCTGTCTCCCGTCGATCCTCTGACCTGATCGCGGCAGAAGGACATGTGGGACCGAGACGTCCGACAGGTCACAGCCACTCGTTGATCGCGGCGATGAGGACGGTCGCTTTGAAGCGGACCGCGAGCTTGTCGAACCGCGTGGCCACGGCCCGGTTCCGCTTGAGCCGGTTGATGCCGCACTCGACCGCGTGCCGGGCCTTGTAGTCCTCGCGGTCGAAGGCCGGAGGACGCCCACCGGCCGCTCCCCGTCGTTTCGCGGTGGCCTGCCTGGTCGGCAGGTTCTGGGATCGTGCAGCGGATCCCGCGGCGCCGCAGATAGGCACGGTTCGCCCGTGATGAATACGCTTTGTCGCCTCGCACCCGCAGCGGACGAACCCTGGGCCGCCCCAGTCCGAGACGAGGAACCCGGATGGCTTCCAGCACGGCCGTGAACTGCGGGCTGTCACCCCGCTGCCCTGCTGTGACCAGCAGCGACAACGGCCGCTGCCCTTGCTCACAGGCCAGGTGAATCTTCGTGGTCCAGCCGCCGCGGGACCTGCCCAAGCCGTGATCGTCAGGCTCGCTCTGGTGGCCGCCCGGCGGTTCCTTCTGTGCTTGACCGTCCCGCCGGGCACCGGCCGCGTGCTGATGTGCCCGGCAGATCGTGGAGTCGACGTTCACCTCCCAGGTGATCAGCCCGACTGCGTCCGCCCGCGCTTGCAGCCTGCTCAGTACCGACGACCAGACCCCATCGCGTTGCCAGCGGCGGAAGAGCCCGTAGACCGTCTGCCACGGACCGTACTCCGCCGGCAGATCCCGCCACGGGGACCCAGTCCGAACCCGCCAACGGATCCCATTGATCAGCTTCCGCTGGCACACCGACGGCCTGCCCAACACCGCGACCGGCAGCAACGGGCACAACACTGCCCACTGGTCATCAGAAAGATCCCCTCGCCCCACACCGAGATCATCACGGCACGATGCGAGACACTGGAAGCACTTCTAAAACACCGCCTGGGCCCGTCGCCCTGTGTCGCTGGTGGTGGCGGGCGACCCGGGCGGGGTTGCCGCAGGACGGCTTGCACCACTCCTGGCGTGGGTGTTCCTTGAGGAAGTACCGCACGGGGCGCGGCGCGTGGCAGGCCAGCAGCCGGTCCCGGCCGGGGCTCGCCAGGAACGCGATCACCGCGTGCGCGAGGGCCCCGGTCAGGTCTGCGGCGGTGCGGGCGGGCTGCCGGTGGAGGACCGGGGCGGTCCCCTCGGCCCAGAACAGGGCCGGCACGGTGGGGGTGCGGGCGGCCGCCTCGTTCAGGTGCCGCACGGCCTCGGGCAGGGGTATGAGCCGGGCCGCGTCCGCGGGGCTCGGCTTGCCGGGGCGCACGGCCCGGGCGAAGAGGGCACGGACGGCGGAACGCAGCTCACGGACGGCGGCGGGCTGCCGGCGGCGAAACGGCCGAACTCCGGCAGGACCTCGGGGTGTGCCCGGCCCCGGGCCGTCAGGTCCGCCGGGACGCTCAGGTCGTCGGCGATGCCGCCGTTGCCGTCGTGCCGGACGGTGAGGGCCAGGTCCGGGCGAGCCGGGCGTTCCTGTCGATCGGTTCCCGCATGCGGTCGATGATGGGCCACCCGAATCCATGACGGCGGGGTCAGTCCTCCCCCGGTGCCGGCGGGATCACCGCGACGGGGCTCGCGGCGTGCAGCAGGACGGCGTGGGTGACCGAGCCCATCATGCGGGCCGGGGCCAGCAGGCGCCTCCGGTGGCGGCCCACGACGACGAGGTCCGCGCCCCGGGAGGCCGCCACGAGGTGCCCGGCCGCGTCACCCGCCACCGCGACCACCTCCACCCGGACGTCGGGGTGCCGCTCGCGGTGCGGGGCGAGGAACCCCTCGGCGAGAACCCGCGCCTCGGCCTGGATGACGTCCTGGTCGACGACCGGCGGGGGAATCTCCCCGGGCAGCAGCCACGGCTGCGCGGGCCACGGATAGGCGGCGACCGCCTGGAGCCGGGCGCCACGCCGGGCGGCCTCGGCGAAGGCGAACTCGAGGGTGGCCTCGTCGGGGCCGTCCACTTTCAGTCCGACGACCACGCGCGAGCCGGGACCGGCCGGCGGCTCGCCGTGGACCTCACGCCCCGGCCGGGGCACCACGACGACGGGGCACTCGGCGTCGCGGGCGGCGGCCATGCCGTTCGAGCCGAGCAGCAGGCTCGCGAAGCCGCCGCGGCCCCGGGAGCCGAGCACGAGCAGCTGGGCGGTCGCACCCAGTTCGGGCAGGACCGCGCCGGTCGCGCCCTCCAGGCCGACGTACTCGGTGTCCGGCCGGCCGCCCTGGCCCTCCAGGTGAGTGCGGACCCGGTCGAGAACGGGGTCGTCCTGCGGGTCGGCCGGCCCGGCGGCGAGGTTCTCGGGCTGTGCCCAGTGGGCGTACTGGCGTACGTGGACCACGCGCAGGGGTGCCGCGCGCCGGTGAGCGGCGTCGACGGCCCATTCCAGGGCGCGCAGGGCGTCGTCCGAACCGTCGACCGCGGCGACGACCGGCAGGGTGTTCATGGGGTTCCTCACCTCCGGGGGTACGACTGTCCCCTCCCGTGCCAGCCTGACGCAGGCGGCGGCTCCGGGAAGATGCCTCGGGTCGCGTGTCCGGAAAACGCGGGCGGAACACCCCGGATCGGCCGTCGGATCACGACCGCCCGGGCGGGTTCACGCCTGCCTTCAGGTGAGGTCGAACTCCCCTTCCCGCGCTCCCGAGACGAACGCGCCCCACTCGGCGGGTGTGAAGATCAGGGAAGGGCTCTCGGGGCGGGCGCTGTTCCGCATGGCGATGAAGCCCTCCACGAAGGCGATCTGGACATCCCCCCGCCCCCGGCTGCTGGACTGCCACTGCGCGTTGGTGAGGTCCAGCTCCGGCTTGTCCCAGCCTGTGAGCGGGCGCTGCTGGGTGGTGGTCTCGGCCACGTCCGTGCTCCTCCCGGTTCGTCGTCCGCGGCCAGCCTAGCGATCGTGCCCCATGGCCAACAGGGCACGTGAAGGGGACCTTTCAGGAGTCCGGGGGCCGGGCTCCCACGAGCCACATGGAGAAGAACTGCGATCCGCCGCCGTAGGCGTGTCCGAGGACCCTGCGGGCGCCGTCCACCTGGTGTTCTCCGGCCTGCCCGCGCACCTGGAGCGCCGCCTCCGCGAAGCGGATCATGCCGGAGGCGCCGATCGGGTTGGCGGAGAGCACTCCGCCCGACATGTTGACGGGCAGGTCCCCGTCCAGTTCGGTGACGCCCGCCTCGGTGAGCTTCCAGCCCTCGCCCTCGCCGGCGAAGCCGAGGTTCTCCAGCCACATCGGCTCGTACCAGGAGAAGGGCACGTAGATCTCGGCGCCGTCGATCTCGCGGCGGGGGTCGGTGATGCCGGCCTGCCGGTAGACGTCGGCCGCGCAGTCCCGGCCGGCCCTCGGGGAGACGAAGTCCTTGCCGGCGAAGAGGGTGGGTTCGCTGCGCATCGCGCCGCCGAGCATCCAGGCGGGCGCTCGCGGTGCCCGGGCGGCTCCGGCACGGTCGGTGAGGATCATCGCGCAGGCTCCGTCGGAGGAAGGACAGGTCTCCGAGTAGCGGACCGGGTCCCACAGCATGGGCGAGGCCATGACCCTGTCGAGGGTGATGTCGTGCTCGTGCAGGTGGGCGTAGGGGTTCCTCAGCGCGTTGCGCCGGTCCTTGTAGGCGACGAGGGCGCCGATGGTCTCGGGGGCGCCGCTGCGTCGCATGTACGCGCGGATGTGCGGGGCGAAGAATCCGCCGGCCCCGGCGAGCAGGGGCTGCTGGAAGGGGACGGGCAGGGACAGGCCCCACATGGCGTTCGACTCGGACTGTTTTTCGAAGGCGAGGGTCAGGACGGTGCCGTGGACGCGGGCGGCGACGAGGTTCGCGGCGACGAGGGCGGTGGATCCGCCGACGGAGCCCGCGGTGTGCACACGGAGCATGGGCTTGCCGACGGCGCCGAGGGCGTCGGCGAGGTAGAGCTCCGGCATCATGACGCCCTCGAAGAAGTCGGGCGCCTTGCCGATCACGACGGCGTCGATGTCGGCCCAAGTCAACTCGGCGTCATGGAGGGCGCGTTGGGCTGCCTCCCGGACGAGTCCCGCGATGGAGACGTCCCGGCGGGCGGCGACGTGCCGGGTCTGGCCGATGCCGACGACGGCCACGGGCTCCTTGCTCATCGGGGTTCCCCTTCGAGTACGGCGACCAGGTTCTGCTGGAGGCAGGGGCCGGACGTGGCGTGGGCGAGGGCGCGGCAGGACGCGCCGCGGTGGATCCGGGCGGCGGCCTCTCCGATGCGGATGAGACCGGCGGCCATGATCGGGTTGGCGGCGAGGGCACCGCCGGAGGGGTTGACGCGCACGTCGTCGCCGAGGCGGAGGGCCTTGCGGAGAACGATCTCCTGGGCGGTGAAGGGCGCGTGCAGTTCGGCGGTGTCGACGGGCCGCTCGAAGACCCCGGCCCGCTCGGCGGCGAGGCGGGTGGACGGCGAGTCGGTCAGATCGCGCACACCGAGGCCGTGTGCCTCGATGCGGTGGTCGATGCCGCGTATCCAGGCGGGGCGCGCGCACAGCTCACGGGCCCGGTCGCCCGCCGCGAGGAGCACGGCGGCGGCCCCGTCGCCGACGGGCGCGCAGTCGCCGGTGCGCAGGGGCTGTACGAGGTAGTCGCCCTGCGGCACGGGTCCGCGCAGCTGGGCGTGGGGGTGGTCGCTCGCGTTGTCCCGGTTGCGGGCGGCGACGGCGGCGAGCGCGGTTTCGTCGGTGTCTCCGGCGTCGATGAGGGCCTGCGCCTGGAGGGCGGCGAGGGCCACGGAGTCGGGCCACAGGGGTGCCACGTAGTACGGGTCGAGCTGCCGGGTGAGGACGTCGCGCACCGAGCCGGGCGAGGACTTGCCGTACGAGTAGACCAGCGCGGTGTCGGCGTCGCCGGTGAGGAGCTTGGTCCAGGCTTCGTACAGGGCCCAGGCGCCGTCCATCTCGACATGGGACTCGGAGATCGGCGGCCAGGCGCCGACGCCGTCGAGGGCGAGGGTGAAGGAGAAGGCGCGGCCTGCGAGGTAGTCGCTGGAGCCGGAGCAGGTGAAGTCGATGTCGGAGGTCTTCAGGCCGGTCCGGTCGAGGACCTCGTGCAGCACCGGCATGAGCATCTCCACCTCGGAGAGCTCGTCGCTGGTGCGCCGGTGCTCGGTCTGGGCGAAGGCCACGACGGCGATCTCGCGGTCCCGCGGTGCGCTCGTCACAGCAGCTCCCTGTAGGTGTCGTAGTCCGCGTCCGGTTCGCCGGTGGGCCGGTAGTGGCCGGGATGGCGGCCGCCCTCGGTCCACACGGGTTCGACGCGCAGCCCCATGCGGACCTCGTCGTACGGGATACCGCCGATCCGGCCGTGCAGTGCGAGGTCGGCGCCGTCGAGGGCGATGTGGGCGTAGACGTAGGGCACCTCGATGTCGAGGTTCTTCGCCTTGATGTTGACGATGCAGAACGTCGTCACTGTGCCGCGCGGCCCCACCTCGACCTGGTCGGACGTGGCCACCCCGCAGGTGGGGCACGCACCCCTCGGCGGGACGTAGACCTTGCGGCAGGCGGGGCAGCGCTCGCCGACGGTCCGCCGGCCGGAGAGGGCGTTGAGGTAGGCGCTCTGGGCGCGGCCGGGGGTGTAGGTGTAGTCGAGGCGGGCGGCGGCGACGATGCCGGTGACCGGGTCTTCGAACTCACCCGTGTGCCCCGCCGGTTGGGCCCGGCTGCCGTCGTACGGCTCGAAGCAGGCGATGTCCGTGATGGCACCGGTGCGTTCGGCCGCCCAGCGGACGCGGACGCGCATGCCGGTGTGCACGGCGGCCGGGCCAGGGGCGTCGAGGGCGTGCAGGAGGGCGGTGTCGGCGCCGTCGAGGCGGACCAGGGCCCAGGCGAAGGGGGTGGTGAGGGGCTGGCCGCGGCGGGGGGCGTGGTTCCAGGCCCAGGTGGTGACGGTGCCGGTGGGGGCGACCTCGACGAGGTCGCGAATCTCCTCGGCGGTGACGGGGTCGTACTCGACGGGCGGGACGAGGGTGCGACCGTCCCGGGTGCGCACGCCGAGGACGACGCGTTCGCGCAGGCCGGTCAGGAAGGCGCTCTGGACGGGGCCGAGGGAGCGGGTGAAGGGAAACTCGACGACGAGGGGGGCTTTGAGGACTTCGGGCATGCCGGACGGCTCCTTCGGTCAGGCGCGCTTGTAGACGGGCGGTCGTTTCTCCGCGAAGGCGCGGGCCCCCTCCTTGGCGTCGGCGGTGTCGAAGACGGGCCAGCCGCGGGTGAGTTCGGCCGCGAGACCGTCGGACTCGGTCATCTCGGCGGTCTCGTAGACGGAGGCCTTGACGGCCTCGACGGCCAGCGGGCCGCATGAGTTGATCCGCTCGGCGATCTCGAGTGCCCGGCCCAGTGCGGTGCCGTCGGGTACGACGTGGCCGATCAGCCCGATGGCTGCGGCCTCGCGGGCGCTGTAGGGGCGGCCGGTGAGGAGCATCTCCAGGGCGTGGGTGCGCGGGATCTGGCGTTGCAGCCGGACCGTGGATCCGCCGATGGGGAAAAGGCCGCGCTTCACCTCGAACAGGCCGAAGGTCGCGGACTCGCCGGCGACGCGGATGTCGGTGCCCTGGAGAATCTCGGTGCCGCCCGCGACGCAGTACCCCTCGACGGCCGCGATCACCGGCTTGCGGGGGCGGTGGTGGCGCAGCATCGCCTTCCAGTGCAGGTCGGGGTCGGCCTTGAGCCGGTCGCGGTACTCCTCGCCGGCCATGCCGTTCCCAGCGAGGGCCTTGAGGTCCATGCCCGAGCAGAACGAGCCGCCCGCGCCGGTGAACACGATCGAGCGGACGGAGTCGTCCGCGTCGGCTTCGAGCCAGCCGTCGTGGAGGCCGACGAGCATCGGCAGCGAGAGCGCGTTCCTGGCCTCCGGCCTGTTGAGCGTGAGCACCAGTGTGGCGCCTTCGCGCTGCACGGTGAGGTGTTCCGTCCCACCCATGACCAACTCCCCTCTCGAAGAACGAGAACAGGTTGCAGTAGGGAGGGAGGCACTTCAAGGGCTTTCTGACAGGCAGTCAGATTTTCTCGCGCGGGCCCTTCACAGTTGGACCGCCCTTTGCTCTGATGACCGGCGAACCGTCCGATGCCAGGCACGTCCCGGGTCAGGAGGAGCGGTGGAGTACAACCTTGCCGACCTGTTCGAGTCGGTCGTCGACGTCGTTCCCGGCCGTGAGGCGCTCGTCCACATAGACCATCCCGGTACGGGAGCGGAGCGCCGGCTGACGTACGCGGAGCTGGACGCGGCGGCCAACCGCGTCGGCCACCATCTGCTCGACAGCGGGATACGGCCCGGTGAGCACCTCGGCCTCCATCTCTGCAACGGGGTGGAGTACCTGCAGACGGTGCTCGGTTGCCTGAAGGCGCGGATCGTCCCGGTCAACGTCAACTACCGCTACGTCGAGGAGGAGTTGGCCTACCTCTACCGGGACTCGGATCTAGCGGCGCTGGTCTTCGACGCGGAGTTCACGGACCGGGTGGCGGCGGCACGGACCCGAGCGCAGAGGCTGCGGCATCTGATCCGGGTGGGCGCTCCCCCGCCGGGGGCCGCCGCGCTGCCCTGCGTGGAGTTCACCCGTGTGGAGGCCGCGGGGTCGCCCGAGCGCGGCTTCCCGGCCCGCTCGCCCGATGACCAGTTCATCATCTACACCGGCGGTACGACCGGAATGCCCAAGGGCGTGATGTGGCGGCAGGAGGATCTTTTCTTCGCGGGTCTCGGCGGGGGCGCGCCGACGGGTGAGCCGGTGAAGAAGCCGGAGGAACTCGCCGAGCGGGTCGCGGCCGGCGGGGAGGGAATCACGTTCTTCCCCACCGCCCCGCTGATGCACGGCACCTCCACGCTCACGGCGTTCATCGGCTTCAACTTCGGGCAGCGGGTCGTGATCCACCGCAAGTTCGTGCCCGAGGAGGTGCTGCGGACCGTGGAGAAGGAGAAGGTCAGCAGTATCTCGCTGGTGGGCGACGCGATGCTGCGGCCACTGATCGACGCGCTTCGCGGTCCGCTGCGGCACATCGACCGCTCGTCGCTGTTCAGCGTGTCGTCGTCCGGCGCGATCATGTCGGACACGGTGCGCCGGGAGTTCCAGGAGCTGGTGCCGAACGCCATGCTGCTGAACAACTTCGGCTCCTCGGAGTCCGGGTTCAACGGCACGGCGACGGAGGACTCGGGACCCGAGCGGGGCTTCCGGGTACGGGTCAACTCCCGGACGCAGGTGGTGGACCCGGCCACGTACGAGCCTGTCGCCGCCGGTGAGGTGGGCCGGGTCGCCCAGTGCGGACATGTGCCGCTCGGCTACTACAACGACCCGGACAAGACCGCCGCGGCCTTCTTCGAGAAGGACGGCGAGCGGTGGGTGCTGCTCGGCGACATGGCCACCGTCGACGAGGCGGGCGTGGTCACCGTCCTGGGCCGTGGCTCGCAGTGCATCAACACCGGTGGCGAGAAGGTGTACCCGGAGGAGGTCGAGCAGGCTCTCAAGGCCCACCCGGACGTCTACGACGCGCTGGTGGCCGGGGTGCCGGACCCTCGGTGGGGCCACCATGTGGCGGCCGTGGTCCAGTTGCGCGAGGGGGCGGCGCGGCCGTCGCTGGAGGACATCCGGGCGCACTGCCGTGACCGGCTCGCCGGCTACAAGATCCCGCGCCAGCTGGTGTTCACGGAGTCGGTGCAGCGGTCGCCGAGCGGCAAGGCGGACTACCGGTGGGCACGGGAGGTCGCGGTGGCGGCGGACGGGTGATTCTCCGGCCCGCCGATTGAACCCTGAGTGACGTGCGGACGTACTGATGATGGCAGGCTCGGTCACCGAGCTCTGTTTGCTATGCCATGGCATGACCGCACGGAAGGACCACCGGGTGTCGCTCTTCACTCGCTCCCACCAGCAGTCGGACACGACCGAGGGCGGCGCGGAACCGGATGACGACGCCGGTGCGGCGGGACGGGGCGGGGAACCGGGCGCGGAGCCGGGCGCGGAGAACTCGGAGGACACGGACAGCGCGAAGGGCACGGCCGAGCCGGACGGGGAGACCGACGCCGGTGCGGCGGAAGCGGACGCCGAGGCCGGTGCGGCGGAAGCGGACGGGTACGCCGACGCCGGTGCGGCGGAAGCAGCCCGGGAGGCCGACACCGGTACGACGGGAGCAAGCCGGGACGGGGACACCGACGCGACCGACCCGGACGACCGAGTACCGGAAACCGGCACCAGCGCCTCCGACCCCGACGACGGAGTACCGGACACCGCCACCACCGCCTCCGACCCGGACACCGCCACCACCGCCTCCGGCCCGGACAGCGGCACCGCCGCCCGTGGC
This sequence comes from Streptomyces sp. NPDC033136, assembly GCF_055578235.1. Classification (NCBI taxonomy): domain Bacteria; kingdom Bacillati; phylum Actinomycetota; class Actinomycetes; order Kitasatosporales; family Streptomycetaceae; genus Streptomyces; species Streptomyces sp. NPDC033136. The sequence continues at coordinate 295,264 of NZ_JBVIPD010000007.1, read as the reverse complement.
GAGGGCGACGCGCGGGAAGCAACCCCCCGGAGCACCCCGGACGCAGCAACGAGCGGGACCAAGCCCGGCTGGTTCGGCTGGCGGCGGCGCCACCCCCGTGCCGCACGCGGTGTCTCCGTCGGGACGACCGTGCTGGCCGGGGCGCTGGTGGTGTTCGCGCTGCTGCTGCCGAACCGGACCGAACGGCTCGAGTTCACGTCGTTCGTCCGCATCCCCGCCGAGGGTGTGCTGCTCGCCGGGCTGCTGCTCGCGCTGCCGCCGAGGCCCCGGCGGATCATGGCGGTCGTCTCGGGTGTGTTCCTGGGGCTGGTCACGGTCCTGAAGTTCGTCGACATGGGCTTCTACCAGGTGCTGGCACGGCCCTTCGACCTGGTCCTGGACTGGATTCTCATCGAACACGCCACGGACTTCCTGAAGGAGACGTTCGGCCGTACCGGACAGGTGCTGGCCGTGATCGGGGTGATCGTCCTGTTCGTCGCGCTGCTCGTGCTCACCACGCTCGCGGTGGTGCGGCTGACGAACCTGATGGTCGGCCACCGCCCCGTCGCGGCCCGTACGACACTGATCCTCGGCACGGCGTGGATGACCTGTATGACCCTGGGCGTGCAGGTCGGCGGCGCGCCCCTCGCCACCAAGGGCAACGCTGAGTTGCTCGCCAACCGGGCGGACCAGGTGCGGGCGGGCCTGGAAGACGCCCGGGTCTTCGAGAAGCAGGCCGCCGCGGACGCCTTCGCGCAGACGCCGCCGGACCAGTTGCTCACGGGGCTGCGTGGCAAGGACGTCCTGTTCACCTTCATCGAAAGCTACGGCCGGGTCGCGATCGACGACCCCGCGATGGCGCCGCACCTCGACGCGGTGCTCGACGAAGGCACCGAGTCGCTGAAGGCGTCCGGGTTCGCGTCGCGCAGCGGCTGGCTGGAGTCACCGGTGACGGGCGCGGGCAGCTGGCTCGCCCACTCCACCTTCCTGTCCGGCCTGTGGATCAAGAACCAGCAGCGGTACCGCAGCCTGACCACGAGCGACCGCATGACGCTGACCAAGTACTTCGGCAAGACGGGTGCCTGGCGGACCGTCGGCATCGTCCCGGGTGTGCGGCGGGCCTGGCCGGAGGGCAAGTTCTTCGGCCTGGACCACATCTACGACTCCGAGCACCTCGGTTACCACGGCCCGTACTTCAGCTGGACGCCGGTGCCCGACCAGTTCAGCATGGAGGCCTTCGAGCGGCTGGAGCACGGCAAGAAGGACCGCGAGCCGATCATGGCGGAGATCATTCTCGCCTCCAGTCACAACCCCTGGTCCCCCATCGCCCGGATGATCGACTGGGAGGACCTCGGCGACGGCTCGGTGTTCCACCGGATCAAGAAGGAGGGCACCGACCCCACCGAGGTCTGGAAGGACCCGGAGAAGGTGCGCACCGAGTACCGGCGCGCCATCGAGTACTCGATCCAAAGCCTGACCGAGTGGGTCGAGCGCTACGGCGACGAGGACACGGTGCTGGTCTTCCTCGGCGACCACCAGCCGGTGCCGACCGTCACCGCCGGGGACACCGGAAAGGACGTGCCGGTCACGATCGTCGCCCACGACAAGAAGGTCCTGGACCGGGTTGCCGACTGGGGCTGGACGGACGGCCTCAAGCCGGCCCAGAACGCGCCCCGGTGGGGCATGGACAAGTTCCGCGACCGCTTCATGACGGCCTACGGTCCGCAGGGCTGAGGAACTCCTCCACGACCGCGAGGAACTCCTTCGGCCGGGCCTCGTACGGCGCGCTGCTGTGTGTCCATGCCGGGCACGGTAGGCGAGCGGTACTCCCGGGACAGGGTGCTCTGCCGACAGCAGAGGGACGCACCGTGCGCGCTCCCGTCCGGGGCGTGGAAGATCGGCATGGCCCTGACTCCTCGTCCCGGGGGCGCCGCGGCGCAATGGGTTCTCCCGTCGGCGTCAGCCCTCGGACGCCGCGAGGCCGGCACCGCCCCCGAACCTCTCCCTGAGTTCCCGCTTGAGGATCTTCCCGCTGGCGTTGCGCGGGAGGTGCTCCACGAACTCCACGCGCTTCGGCGCCTTGAAGGGGGCGAGTCTGTCGCGGACGTGATCGATGAGTTCCGTCTCCGAGACCTGGCCGCGCGGGACGACGACGGCTGTGACCGCCTCGATCCAGCGCTCGTCCGGCAGGCCCACGACCGCGGCCTCGGCGACGCCGGGGTGGGTGTACAGCGCGTCCTCGACCTGGCGTGAGGCGATGACGACGCCACCGGAGTTGATGACGTCCTTCACCCGGTCGACGATCGTGAAGTAGCCGTGCGCGTCGCGTACCGCGAGGTCGCCGGAGCGGAACCAGCCGTCGCGGAAGGCCTCGGCGGTCTCCTCGGGCTTGTCCCAGTAGCCCTCGCACAGTTGCGGGGAGCGGTAGACGATCTCGCCGGGGGTGCCGTCGGGGACGTCCTTGCCGTCCTCGTCGACCACGCGCGCGTCGACGAACAGCACGGGCCGGCCGCAGGAGTCCATGCGGCCCTTGTGCTCGTCGGGGGCGAGGACCGTGGCCAGGGGGCCGATCTCGCTCTGGCCGAAGCAGTTGTAGAAGGCCAGGCCCGGCAGGCGCTCCCGCAGCCGTTCCAGTACCGGGACCGGCATGATCGACGCACCGTAGTAGGCCTTGCGCAGACCGCTCAGATCCCGGGTGGCGAAGTCGGGGCGGTTCGACAGGGCGATCCAGACGGTGGGCGGCGCGAACAGGCTGTCCGCGCGGCCCGCTTCGATCAGGTCGAAGAGGCGGTCGCCGTCGGGTGCGTCGAGGATGACGTTCGTCGCGCCGACGGTGAGGTACGGCAGCAGGAACACGTGCATCTGCGCCGAGTGGTACAGAGGCAGCGCGTGCACGGGGCGGTCACCCGCACTGAGGTCGAGTGCGGTGATCGCGCTCAGGTACTCGTGCACCAGGGCGCGGTGCGTCATCATCGCGCCCTTGGGCAGAGCGGTCGTCCCGGAGGTGTACAGCAGTTGCACGAGGTCCTCGGCGCGCGGCTCGGGGCCGTCGTACGCGGGTGCCTCGGGCAGCCGTTCGAGCAGCGAGTCGTCGGCGTCACGCAGGGACAACGTCCTTACCCCGTGCGGTAGTCGCCCTGCGAGGTCCGGGTCGGTGAGGACCAGGGAGCTGCCGGACTGGCGGACGATGTAGGCGAGGTCGTCGCCGGACAGGTTCTGGTTGACGGGTACGTGCACGAGGCCGGCGCGGGCGCAGGCCAGGAAGGCGATCAGGTAGGCGTCGGAGTTGTGGCCGTAGGCGCCGACCCGGTCCCCGGGGGTCAGCCCCTGGCCGAGGAGCACGCTCGCCGCGCGGGAGACGGCGGTGTGCAGTTCGTCGTACGTCCAGGTCCGCTCGGCGTACTCCACCGCGACGCGCGCCGGTGTGCGCCGGGCGCTGCGCCGCAGGACTCCGTCGACCGTGCTGCCGTGTCCGGGCGTCGTCATGCCACAAGATCCTCGGTTCATCGCCGGAGGAGGTCAAGGACCCCGGGCAAGACGGGCCGAGGCGGTGATCGGCCACGGTCGGGCAACCCTGCCGCCGTCGAGGGCGTCCGGTGTCATGAAACCGACGGACGTTCGAATCAGTTTCGTACGCTCGTCACTCCTTTCCCTCGACGATGTTGGAGGGCACGATGCGCAGCCGTCTGAGACGACTCGTTCTCGGGGCCACGGCCCTGTTCACCACCGCGTCCGCGTTACCCGCGGCCGCCGCCACGACCGGGCAGGCAGAGCAGCACCCGTCCCGCGACGGCCTGTCCGCCGTCATCCGCTACACCGAGTACGGCATTCCGCACATCCTCGCGAAGAACTACGCGGACCTGGGCTTCGGTACGGGCTGGGCGCAGGCCGCCGACGAGGTGTGCACGCTCGCCGACGGGTTCGTGACGCTGCGGGGCGAGCGGTCCCGGTACTTCGGCGCCGATGCGCCGGCCGGCGGCGATCTCTCGGCGGCCAGGACGAACCTCGCCAGCGACCTGTACTTCCGCGGGGTCCGCGAGAGCCGCACGGTGGAGAAGCTGCTCGCCGAGCGGGCGCCCGTGGGGCCGAGCCGTGAGGTCCGGGACATGATGCGGGGCTGGGCTGCCGGTTACAACGCCTGGCTGAAACAGAAGAAGATCACGGATCCGGCCTGTGCGGACGTGCCCTGGGTCCGGCCGGTCACCGAGCTGGACGTGGCGGCCCGTGGTCTCGCCATCGCCTCGATATCCGGCGAGGGACGGTTCGTGGACACGATCACGGCCGCGCAGCCACCGACCGGGGCCGGCGCCGGCACCGGCGCCCCGTCCGCCCGCACGCCGGGCGCGAAGACCGTGGCGAAGGCAGCGGGCGAGCTGTGGGGCGACCCCGGCATGGGCTCCAACGCGGTCGCCTTCCGCGGTGACACGACGGCGAACGGCCGTGGCCTGCTGCTGGGCAACCCGCACTATCCGTGGGACGGCGGGCGCCGGTTCTGGCAGTCGCAGCAGACCATCCCGGGCGAGCTGAACGTGTCCGGCGGGTCCCTGCTCGGCACCCCGGCGATCTCCATCGGGTTCAACGCACATGTGGCGTGGAGTCACACCGTCTCCACCGGCATTCCGGCCAACTTCCACCAGCTGACACTCGATCCGGACGATCCCACGACCTACCTCGTGGACGGCAGGCCGGAGCGCATGAAGAAGCGGATCGTGACGGTCGCGGTGAAGGACGGCACGCCGGTGACCCGCACCCAGTGGTGGACCCGCTACGGCCCCGTCGTCACCTCCCTCAGCCCCCAGGTCCCGCTGCCGTGGACCGGCAAGGCGGCGTACGCCCTCAACGACCCGAACGCCGCGAACCTCCGCTTCGCGGACACCTCGCTGGGCTTCAGCAAGGCGCGGAGTACAGCCGATGTCCTCGCCTCCCTCGACCGGCACCAGGGCATTCCCTGGGTGAACACGATCGCCGCCGACCGCGCGGGGCACTCCCTCTACACCCAGTCCCAGGTACTCCCGCGCGTCACCGACGAGTTGGCCGAGCGCTGCTCGACGGAACTCGGCAGGACCACCTACCCGGCATCCGGGATCGCGATCCTCGACGGCTCGCGCGGCGACTGCGCTCTCGGCAGCGACCCCGGCGCCGTCGTACCGGGGATCTTCGGCCCGGCGAGGATGCCGACGCTGAAGGACGCCCCGTACGCGGAGAACTCCAACGGGACCGCGTGGATGACCAACGCCGACCAGCCGCTCACCGGCTACGAGCGGATTTTCGGCACGGTGGGCACTCAGCTCGGCCTGCGCACCCGTGGCGCGATCGAGGACGTGGACGCGATGGCGGACCGCGGCGGCCTGACCGTACGCGACCTGCAACGGCAGCAGTTCGCCAATCGGGTTCCCGCGGGTGACCTCGCCGCCGGGGACGTGGCACGAGCGTGCGCCGCGCTGCCCGGCGGTACGGCGACGGGCAGCGACGGCACAGCGGTCGATGTGTCGGGGGCCTGCGGCGTGCTGAAGGTGTGGGACCGCACCATGGACACCGGGAGCCGGGGAGCGCTGCTCTTCGACCGGTTCTGGCGCGGGCTCGAACGGGCGGTGCCGGCCGACCGGTTGTGGAAGGTGCCGTTCTCGGCGGCGGATCCGGTCCGTACCCCGAACACCCTGAACACCGACGCGCCCGGCTTCTCCACCGCGCTCGCCGACGCGGTGGGCGAGCTCCGGGCCGCGGGCATCGCGCTCGACGCGCCGCTGGGCGCGCACCAGTTCGTCGTCCGCCACGCCGAGCGCCTGCCCGTGCCGGGCGGCGCGGGACGGCTCGGCGTGTGGAACGTGATCGAGCCGACGTGGGACGCGGCCGGCGGCGGCTATACGAAGGTGCCGTTCGGGAGCAGCCACCTCCAAGCGGTCGGCTGGGACGGCAGCCGCTGCCCGGTGGCGCGCACGCTGCTGACGTACTCCCAGTCGTCGAACCCGAAGTCGCCGCACTTCGCCGATCAGACCCGGCTGTTCTCCGGTGAGAAGTGGGTGACGTCGCGCTTCTGCGAGAAGGACATCCTGTCCTCGCCCGAGCTGAGGGTCGTGCGGGTGCACGAGCGCCGCTGACCGTGCGCGAGGTGTGCCGCCCCCAGGGGCGGCACACCGTTCAGGCCCCTCCCGGCGCGGAGGCATGACGATCGCGGCCGAAGCCCCAGTGGCCGAAGCCTCGGTGGCCGAGCCGCGGGGCGGTCTCACACCGGTCGCGTCCGGCCCTCCCAGTACGGCTCGCGCAGCCGTCGCTTGTACAGCTTGCCGTTGGGGTCGCGGGGCATCTCGGTGATGAAGTCGACGCTCCGGGGCCGTTTGTACCCGGCGAGCCGGTGGGCGCAGTGGTCGAGGAGGCCGGCCGCGAGGGCGGGTCCGGGCCGGTGTCCGGGGGCCGGTTCGACGACGGCCTTGACCTCCTCGCCCCAGTCGTCGTGGGGGATGCCGAAGACGGCGGCGTCCGCGACGGCGGGGTGGGCGAGCAGGGCCGACTCGATCTCGGCCGGGTAGATGTTGACCCCGCCGGAGATGATCAGGTCGATCTTGCGGTCGCGCAGGAAGAGGTAGCCGTCCTCGTCGAGATGGCCGAGGTCGCCGACGGTGAAGAAGTCGCCGATGCGGTTCTTGCGGGTCTTGGCCTCGTCCTTGTGGTAAGAGAAGCCGCCGGTGTTCATCTTCATGTACACGGTGCCCAGTTCACCGGGCTGCAGCCGGTTGCCGTCGTCGTCGAAGATCGCGAGTTCGCTGATGGGCCAGGCCTTGCCGACGGTGCCGGGCCTCTTCAGCCAGTCCTCGGCGGTGGCGAAGGCGCCGCCGCCCTCGCTGGCCGCGTAGTACTCCTCCACACAGGGGCCCCACCAGTCGAGCATGGCCCGTTTCACGTGGTCGGGGCAGGGGGCGGCACCGTGGATGGCGTGCCGCATGGAGGAGACGTCGTAACGCTCCTTCACCTCGTCGGGCAGGGCCAGCAGGCGGTGGAACTGGGTGGGGACCATGTGGGTGTGGGTGCAGCGGTGGGCGTCGATGAGGCGGAGCATCTCCTGAGGTGTCCACTTGTCCATCAGGACCAGCCGGTGCCCGATGTGCAGGGACGCTCCGGCGAACTGGAGGACGGCCGTGTGGTAGAGCGGCGAGCACACCAGGTGGACGTTGGCGTCGAACGGCCGGATGCCGAAGATGCCGAGGAAGCCGCCGAGGTAGGCCTCCTCCGGGGGTTTGCCGGGCAGCGGGCGGCGGATGCCGCGGGGGCGGCCGGTGGTGCCCGAGGTGTAGTTCATGACCCAGCCGAGGGTGCGGTCGCCGGGCGCCGACTCGGGGTTCCCGTCGAGGAGTTCGGTGTACGGCCGGAAGCCCTCGACCGTGCCGACGGCGTACCGGTGGGTGCCCGGCAGGCCGGCCTCGTCGGCGGCGTGGCGGGCCGCCTCGGCGAAGCGCTCGTGGGCGAGGAGGACCTTGGCGCCCGAGTCGGAGACGATCCAGGCGATCTCCGGCCCGACCAGGTGGTGGTTGACGGGGACGAGGTAGAAACCGGCCTGGCTGGCGGCGAGGTAGGCGGTGAGGAACTCCACGCCGTTGGGCAGGACCACCGCGAAGGTGTCGCCGCGTTCCAGTCCGGCCGCGCGCAGGCCGTGCACGAGCCGGTTGGCGGCGGCGTGCAGGCGTCCGGCGCTCCATTCCTCGCCGTCGGGTGCGACGAGTACGTCACGGCCGGGGTCGTCGGTGGCCTGGGCCCAGAATCCCACGGGAGGTGTGCTCACGGCCGGCCGCTCCTTCCGGCGATGCGGTTGACGCGGTCCACGGCCTTCTCGAAGCCGCGGGTGAGGTCGTCGAAGACCGCCTTGACGCTGCGTTCGCTGGTCATCCGCCCGACGATCTGCCCGACGGGTGTGCCGAGCAGCGGTTCGACCTCGTACTTCTGGATGCGTGAGACGGCCTCGGCGACCAGCAGGCCCTGCAGCGGCATGGGCAGCGGGCCGGGCCCGGCCGGGTCCTCCCAGGCGTCGGTCCACTCGGTGCGCAACTGGCGGGCGGGCTTGCCGCTCAGGGCGCGGGAGCGGACGGTGTCGCCGGAGCCGGCCGCGAGGAGCTTGCGGGTCAGGGCGGGCGAGTGGAGGTCCGCCTCTGTGGTGGTCAGCCACAGGGAGCCCAGCCATACACCTTGGGCACCGAGGGCGAACGCGGCAGCCGCCTGCTGTCCGCTGCCGATACCACCGGCCGCCAGGACGGGCAGGGGGGCCACCGCGTCGACGACCTCGGGGATGAGCACCATGGAGGCGATCTCGCCGGTGTGACCGCCGGCCTCGTAGCCCTGCGCCACGACGAGGTCGATCCCGGCGTCCTGGTGCTTGCGGGCGTGCCGGGCGCTGCCCGCGAGCGCGGCGACGAGGACGTCCTGGTCATGGGCGCGGGCAATGACGTCGGCGGGCGGAGAGCCGAGGGCGTTGGCGAGGAGTCCGATCGGGTAGTCGAAGGCGACGTCGAGCTGGCCGCGGGCGACCTGCTCCATCCAGCCGGTGATGCGCCAGCCGGCCGCCTCGCCCTCGGCGAGCTCGGGCACGCCGTGCTTGGCCAGGGTGTCCCGGACGAACTGCCGGTGCCCCTCGGGGATCATCGCCTCGACATCGGCCTCGGTGACGCCCTCCACCTTCTTCGCCGGCATCACGACGTCCAGGCCGTACGGCCTGCCGTCCACGTGCGCCTCGATCCAGTCCAGGTCGCGTTTGAGCTCGTCGGGGGCGGTGTAGCGGACCGCGCCGAGCACGCCGAAGCCGCCGGCCCGGCTGATGGCCGCGGCGACGGCGGGGAACGGCGTGAAGCCGAAGACGGCGTGCTCGATTCCCAGTTTCTGGCTCAGCTCCGTCTGCATGGGCGCAGGATGCCGGAGTCCCGCGGAGGACGGAAGAGATTTTCTGATGATCCGTCAGATTTTCTGCTCCCCCGTCGGATCGTCCCGGTCTCGCCTTCACCGCGCACCGCGTTCACTGCCCGGTTCGCCGAGGCGGGCGCCGGACATACTTTCGGGGACACGCGCGACGGTTGAGGCGAAGGGGCACGAGGTGACCGACAGAGCGGCGAGCGGTGAACTGACCCGGCGTCAACTGGGCAGAGCGGGCCTGGCACTGGGCGGTGCGCTGGCCCTCGCCCCGCTGCCCGCCGGACCCGCCGAGGCCGTCCCGGCGGCGACCGGCCCCCGCCCCACCCTGCGGCACGGCTCCGCCGCACGCGCCGGGCTGCTCCCCTCCCATCTGCGCCGGCTCGTCACCGACGCCGAGGCCTTCCTCGGCCCCTCCCCCGAACACCCCTGGTACGCGGGCGCCGTCCTGCTCGCCGGACGCGGGGGCACGGTGGCGCTGCACCGGCCCATCGGCATGGCGGTGCGCTACCGGGCCTACGACGAGAAGACCGACACCGGCGTCGAGTTCCCGCCGGACCAGCGGATCCCCATGGCCCGGGACACCGTCTTCGACCTGGCGTCGGTGTCGAAGCTGTTCACCTCGATCCTCGCCGTTCAGCAGACGGAGCGGGGTGGCCTGGAACTGGAGGCGACGGTCGCCTCATACCTGCCGGACTTCGGGCGCGCGGGCAAGCAGGACATCACGATCCGCCAGCTCCTCACGCACACCTCGGGCTTCCGCGCCTGGATCCCGCTCTACAGCGCGCCGACGCACGAGGAGAAGCTCCAGCTCATCTGGAACGAGGCGCCGGTCAGCACGCCGGGGACGGCGTACCTGTACTCGGACCTGAACCTCATCTCGCTCCAGCTCGTGCTGGAACGGATCACGGGCCGCTCCCTGGACACCCTCCTGCGCGACGAGATCACCGCGCCGCTCGGCATGCGCCGCACCCGCTACAACCCGCCCGCCTCCTGGCGGCCCGGGATCGCGGCCACGGAGGACGCCCGCAAACCGTGGTCCGGGCTGGACCGGGGCCTGGTGTGGGGCGAGGTGCACGACGAGAACGCCTTCGGCCTGGGCGGCGTGGCGGGCCACGCGGGCGTGTTCTCCGACGCGTGGGACCTCGCGGTCCTCGGCCGTACGCTGCTCAACGGCGGTGTCTACGGGCGGGCGCGGATCCTGGCCCCGGAGTCGGTGGAGCTGATGTTCACCGACTTCAACACCGCCTTCCCCGGCGATGAGCACGGCCTCGGCTTCGAGCTCTACCAGCACTGGTACATGGGCGCGATGGCCACACCGCGCACGGCTGGGCACACCGGCTTCACGGGCACCTCGCTGGTGCTCGACCCGACGACCGACTCGTTCCTCGTCGTCCTCGGCAACTCGGTTCATCCCGTGCGCGGTTGGCGTTCCGGGTCCGCTCCCCGGGTCGCCGCCGCCGACCACCTGGCGCGCGCCGTGCCGGTCCGGCCCGTACGGGGGCGCACGGCCTGGTTCTCCGGTATGGCCGTCGCGGCCACGGCGACGCTCGCCCTCCCCGCGCTCGACACGTCCGCCGGCCGGGCGCGGCTGCGCTGCGCGCTGTGGTGGGACACCGAGCCGGAGGCCGACGCGCTGGTCCTGGAGGCCTCGGCCGACGGCGGGACGACATGGCAGCCGGTGCCCTTCACGACGTCCCGCCGCGGCGAGGCCCCCGAGCGGCACCCGGCGGGCTCGGTCACCGGATGGTCCGGCCGCGTCTGGCACCGGCTCACCGCCGCACTGCCCGCCGCTCGCGGGCTCGTCCTGCGCTGGCGGTACGCGACGGACCGGCGGTACGCCGGCCGCGGCTGCTACGTCGACGGGCTGCGTGTGGGGGCGGCCGGCGGCGTCCTGTTCGACGAGGCGCGCCCGGCGGACGCGTCGCGGATCGAAGCGGTGGGATGGGCGCCTTCGGCCGACTGAGGGGTCAGGGGCCGGTGTTCTCCAGTACCGCCATCGCCGCGTTGTGCCCGGGCACCCCGCTGACCCCGCCCCCGCGCACCGCGCCCGCCCCGCACAGCAGCACGTTCGCGTGCCGGGTCTCCACGCCCCAGCGGCCGGTGCCGTCCTGGGCGTAGGGCCAGCTCAGCTCGCGGTGGAAGATGTTGCCGCCGGGCAGGCCGAGGTCCCGCTCCAGGTCGAGCGGGGTCCGCGCCTCGATGCAGGGGCGTCCGTCCGCGTCGGTGGCCAGGCAGTCGGCGAGGGGTTCGGCCAGATGGGCGTCGAGCTGGGCGAGCGTGGACTTCAGGAGCTCCTCGCGGACGGCGGCGTTGTCCCGGTCGAACAGGCGGGCCGGGGTGTGCAGGCCGAAGAGGGTGAGGGTCTGGTAGCCCTGCTCGGCCAGGCCCGGGCCGAGAATGGTCGGGTCGGTGAGCGAGTGGCAGTAGATCTCCGAGGGCGGCGCGACGGGCAGGTCACCGGCGGCCGCCTGGGCGTGGGCGGTGGCCAGTTGCTCGTAGCCCTCGGCGATGTGGAAGGTACCGGCGAAGGCCTGGCGCGGGTCGACGGAGCTGTCACGCAGCTGCGGCAGCCGCTTGAGCAGCATGTTCACCTTCAGCTGGGCGCCCTCGGCAGGGGCCGGGGGCGGGTCGCCGGTCAGTTCCGCGAGGGCTTGCGGGGAGGCGTTCACCAGCACGTGCCGGGCGGCGACGGTGCCCTCGCCGTCGGCCGTGCGGTACGTGACCTCGGCCGTTGCGCCGTCCGTGGCGATACGCACCGCCTCGTGCCCGGTGGCGAGGACCGTCCCCGCGGCGCGTGCCGTGTCGGCGAGCGCGTCGGTGAGGGCGCCCATGCCGCCGACCGGAACGTCCCAGTCGCCGGTGCCGCCGCCGATCACGTGGTAGAGGAAGCAACGGTTCTGCTTCAGCGAGGGGTCGTGGGCGTCGGTGAAGGTGCCGATGAGCGCGTCGGTGAGGACGACACCGCGCACCAGGTCGTCCGCGAAGCGCTCCTCGACGGCGCCGCCGATCGGCTCCTCGAACAGCGTGCGCCAGGCCTCCTCGTCGTCGAGACCGCTGCGCAGTTCATCGCGCGTGGGCAGCGGCTCCGTGAGGGTCGGGAAAATCCGCTGGGCGGCGCGGCCGGTCATGCCGTAGAACTCCTGCCAGGCCCGATACTCGCGGTCGGAGCCGGTGAGCCGGGCGAAGGCCTCCCGGGTACGCCGTTCGCCGCCGCCGACGAGGAGGCCGGTGGGGTGGCCGTCGCGTTCGGTCGGCGTGTAGGAGGAGACGGTGCGGGTGCGGACGCGGAAGTCCAGACCGAGGTCCCGGACGATTTTCTTCGGCAGCAGGCTGACCAGGTACGAGTAGCGGGACAGCCGGGCGTCGACCCCGGCGAAGGGGCGGGTGGACACCGCCGCGCCGCCGGTGTGGTCCAGCCGCTCCAGGACCAGCACGGAGCGGCCCGCCCGGGCCAGGTAGGCGGCGGCGACCAGGCCGTTGTGGCCGCCGCCGACGATGACGGCGTCGTACGTCCGGTGTGCGCGGGGTCCCTCGGGTGCGGTCATGGTTCTTGGTAACACGGGGTGATCCGGGTCGGCCAGACGGACGGCGGCGCCCCCGGCCGCCCGGCCGGGAGGATCCCCGGGCCGGTCCGGCCACCGGGTTCGCCCAGTCAGCGCCCGGCCGGTGCCCGCTGCTCCCGCAGCGCCGCCACCCTGCGGTACAGCGCCACGGCCTCGGCGCCGCGGCCCAGTTGCTCCAGACAGTGCGCCTCGTCGTTGCGGCTGGCGAGGGTGTCGGGGTGGTCCGCACCGAGGACGCGTTCGCGGGCGGCGGCCACGCGCCGGTACTCGGTGAGCGCGTCGGCCCAGCGGCCCAGCCAGCCCAGGCCCACGGCGACCTCGCGGCGGCTGACCAGAGTGTCCGGGTGGTCCGGGCCGAGGACCCGCTCGCGGTGGGCGCAGACGTCCCGGGACTCGGCGAGGGCCTCCTCCCAGCGGCCGAGCCGGCCCAGGTTGACGCAGCGGCCGTGGCGGGCGCGCAGGGTCTCGGGGTGGGTGGGTCCCTGGACACGAGTACGGTCCTCGGCCAGGTCGCGGTAGAGGTCCAGGGCCTGAGCGCTGCGGCCGAGGCGGCCCAGGCTGATGCCGATCTCGTGCCGGGCGGCGAGGGTGTCGGCGTGGTCGGGGCCGAGGGCGCGGCCACGGGCCTCGGCGACCTCGCGGTAGGTCTCCAGGGCTTCCGTCCAGCGGCCCAACTGACCGAGGGCGTAGGCGACTTCAAAGCGGGTGACCAGGGTGTCGGGGTGGTCCGGGCCGAGGACACGGGCGCGGGCGTCGGCCACCTCGCGGGCCGTGCGGTAGGAGTCCTCCAGGCGGCCGAGGCGGCTGAGGTTGAAGGCGAGGTTGTGGCGGCAGCGCAGGGTGTCGGGATGGTCCGGGCCCATGGTGCGCTCCCGGGCGGTGAGCACCGACGTGTAGACGCGGTGGGCGTCGAAGGGGCGGCCCAGCTGGCCGAACACGTAGGCCATCTCCTGGCGGGCGGCCAGGGTGTCCGGGTGGTCGGCGCCGAGGGTGCGGATCCTGACCTCGGTGACGTGCTTGTACTCGCGCAGGGCGTCGAGGGCGCGGCCGGTGCGGCTGAGGGTGAAGGCGACCTCGTAGCGACTGGCGAGGGTGTCGGGGTGGTCGGGGCCGAGCAGGTGCTCGCGTTCGGCGGCGACCGCGCGGTGCACCTCCCCCGCCTCCGCCCAGCGGCCGAGTCTGCCGAGGCTCAGGCCCGCGTTGTGCCGGCCGGCCAGGGCGGCACGAACCTCCGGGGGCGGGGCGGGCCGCTCCTCGGGGGCGGGTTCCTCGACGGGGCCGATGGCGGGCCGGGCGATCCACTCGCCGGACAGGCCCGCCGCCGGGTCGGGAGGCGTGCCGGCCAGTCCGGCACCGGCCGCCTTGTGGCCGGTGGTCATGCCCCGGGTCCAGGACGGCAGCCGGCCCGCGAGTGCCGGCGCGCCGGGAGCGGAGCGGGGCGCCGCGACGGCCGGCACGTACGCCGGGGCGGCCCGGTGCGCGCTGATCCTCCGCGCCAGCTCGCGTGCGTCGTCGGGTCTCTCCGCGGGCTCCTTGGCCAGGAGGTCGAGGATGACCCGCTCCAGGTACTCCGGCAGTTCCGCGCGGTGTTCGCGCGGCGGCCTGGGCGGGGTGTCGCGGTGGCCGACGAGGATCGCCCAGGCGTCGTCGAGGTCGAACGGCGGCACGCCGGTGGCCATCTCGTAGAGCACGCACCCGAACGAGTACAGGTCGCTGCGCTGATCGACCTCGGTGCCGCTGATCTGCTCCGGGGACATGTACAGCGGGGTGCCCATGGCGATGCCGGTGCCGGTCAGCCGGGAGGTGAAGCCGATGTCGTGGCCGAGTCGGGCGATGCCGAAGTCGCAGATCTTCACCGTCCCGTCGCCGAGCCGCACGATGTTGGCGGGCTTCAGGTCGCGGTGGACGATGCTTTGTTCATGGCAGTAGGCGAGGGCGGCGGCGACCTGCTCGGCGATCTCCACGACGTCCGCGACCGGCAGCGGATGCCGCTTGTTGTCCTCCAGCAGCTGGCTGAGGTTGCGGCCGTCCAGCAGCTCCATCACGAGGTAGAGGACGCCGTCGGACTCGCCGAAGTCGTGCACGACGGTGATGCCCCGGTGCTGCAGCGCGGCGGCCACCCGGGCCTCGCGGCGAAACCGTTCCCGCAGGACCCGGGTGAAGGCGTGGTCGTGGTTCGGGCCCAGTGGTTTCAGGCACTTGACGGCGACGTGCCGGCCCAGGGACTCGTCCCGTGCCCGCCACACCTCGCCCATGCCGCCGCGCCCGATCCGATCGAGCAGCCGGTAACGGCCATGGATCAGCCTGGTGTCCCCCATGTCGCGCGACGCTCCCCCCCGGTAGCTGTTCGCCCGCCCTCCCCTGGTCCACCCAGTATGGCGGCCTATCGTCCGAGTTTGTACGGGGCCGGACGTACGTCCGGGCCGAGCCGCGCCATGGCCCGCAGGATGTGTTTGGGCGGGAGTCGCCACCGCACACGTGCGGGAACGCGGCGCAGCAGGTGGCCGGTGAGGCGCAGTTGCCGGGAAACGGTGGCGGGTGCGGAGGCCGGTCTGCCGTACAACTCGTGGGCGTACGGTGGCAGGGAGGCGTACGCCAGGTGTGCCACGCGCCGCCACAGCACTGCGCGCGCCGGTACGAGGAGCGGGTGCGTCGGAGGGCGGAGCAGGAAGTCGTCCACCTCGCGTGCCTCGGGTCCGGCGGCCAGGTCCGGGCGGACCTTCTCGAAGTACTCCGCCATGCCGGACCGGTCGGCGGGTACGGCGCCGGGGCCGAGGCCCACCAGGCGTGCGCTCTCCTGGTGTTCGGCGGGGTAGCGGTCGGCCTCGGCGTCGGTGAGCCGGAATCCCGACCTGCGCAGCACGTGCAGATAGGAGTCGATCTCGGCGCAGTGCACCCACCCGAGCCTGTTGCGGGCGTGCTCGACCAGGTCGAAGCGGGCTGCTGTGAGGTACAGACGCAGGTGTCGCCTCACACCGGCACCGCCGTTGCGGGGTGCAGGACGCCGACCCGAAGTCGCCACAACTCGTCCAGGCGTTCGGCGTCATAGGCCAGGTGCGAGACGACAAGGACTGAGCGGCCCGCATCGCGTAACCGTGCCGCCAGGTCCCAGAAGCGCTGGTAGGTGTCCCAGTCGAAACCCTGGTAGGGCTCGTCAAGCAATCGTGGAGTCCGTGCGCGCACGGCCACCGGCCTTGACCAAGCCGTGCTCCGCAGCGGCCTCAAGGACACGGTCCAAGAGCTCGGCCCCGGCGTCTCCCGCGATCAGCCGGTCCCTGAACTCGGTGAGCACTGAGTGTCGAATCCCGGGTCGGTCAGCTCCAGCCCCAGCAAGTACTTCCAGTCCAGCCGCCCGCGCACCGCGTCCGCGGTCTGCCGGTCCGACAGGCCGAACCGCATGACCGAGACGAGCGCCAGCCTGCCCGGTGACCACGCAGGCTTCCCCCTGTTTGGGTACAGCTCGGTGAAGTCCGCGTCCGAGAACAGCTCGCCCAACCCGTCACGGATCCCCATGGCCAGGCTGCCCTTCGGAAACGCAGCCCGCACCACCCGGGCCGTCTCCTCGGGGACCCCGTCGATCTTCCTGGCGTGCAACGACACCGACACCCTCCCCAACACAACGTCGGCCTTCACGACCACAACGGGTCGTGAAGGCCGACGTCACGTTCAGCCCCAGGATTCGCCAACAGCGTCTTCCAACTGCCGGGGGCGTGGCGCTTCGCATGCCAACCGCACCTGATCGCTGTCGTCGCTGGGCAGTGTCCGGGTATCAACCCGGGTCGGCAGGTGTGAGGCGTGCGGCACCGGCCTGGCTGCTGCTCGCGGCCATGTGCAGTGGCTGTTGCTCTGGTGGTGGTCGTCAAGGGGCAGCAGAGGGGCGTCCCGGGCGCAGCGGGCCCTCGCGCTTGGCGGTGGCGCCGAGGGCGGACGGCTCAGGAACTTCGTCGGTCCAACACGCTCAACACCAGCCCCGGTCGGCGGCTGGAGCCAACGTCATCCGGATTTGACCTGGGCCCCTGTGCGCCGGTCTGACAGGGTGGCAGGCGGTGGCAGCAGCCCCGCCGCGGAGACCGTCAGGTCCGTCCGGTAGCCGTAGCCGTTCGACCGCGACGGTGCCGCATTGAGGACACAGCCGAGGAAACGGGCGTTCAAGGCGGTCAGCGCTTCAAGGGACTGGCGGAGGTGGCGGGTCCTGGTTTTGGGGCACCGCGCGACGAGGAAGGTGCCGTCGGCGAGCCCTGCCAGGACACCGGCGTCAGCGTACGGCAGCAGTGGGGGCAGATCGAAGAGAACGACGTCGTAGCACTCCCTCAGCCGGGACAGTAGTTCCTTGCATCTTCCGGAAGCCAGCAGTTCGCTGGGGTGGGGCGGCAGCGGCCCAGCGGGGAGAATCATCGGACCGCCCTCGCCGAACTGCTGGACCACCTCTTCCAGTCGGGCGTGGCCGGACAGCACGGTCGTCAGTCCTTCCGCATCCCCCAGACCCAGGTACTGTCCACTGCGCGGTCGACGCAGGTCGGCTTCGACCAGAAGGACACGGCGCCCGCCACGGGCCATGGCGATCGCCAAGTTGCAGGCGATGTTCGACTTTCCTTCGTTGGCCACAGGGCTTGTGATCGCGATGAGACGGGGCGGGGAGTTCATCTCGACGCACTCCAGGTGGGTGCGCAGGCGGACGAACGCCTCCGACCACGCGCCCTGGGGGCTGTGCAGGATCAGTGGATTGCGGGGGACGTTCGCATCGTACGGAATCGAGCCCAGGACGGGCGCGCCTGTCGCCTCGCGCAGATCGTCGATGCCCCTGACCTTGTCGTCCGTCAGAGCCCGCAGCCGTGTCAGGCCGACGCCGACCAGCGATCCCAGCAGCGCACCCAGGAGCCCGTTGAGCAACGGCCTGGGTGATACCGGACGGTTTGGTGCTGTCGCCCGGTCCAGCAACTCCGCGCTGACTGATCCCATCCCGTCGTGGCGAATCCACCCCACACGGGGCAGCAGGACTTTGGCGGTGGCGTTGGCGATCGCGGCGGCCTTGTCGGCCGTCGGCGCGTCGGCGGTGAGCGCGAGGATCTGCACCCCCCCCTGGGTGTCAGCGCGGATGTGGCGGACAACCTGCCTGGTCGGCAGCCCCATGGTCTTGGCCGTGGCCTCGGCGACCTTGCCGGATTCGGCGAGCCGCGCGATGGTCGGCATCAGGTTCTGGGTGGCGTTGCTGACGTAGATCTGCTCACCGGAGACGGCGCCGCCGGTGACGAGCACGGTCGCGGTGGCCTCGTACCTCGGAGGCGTCATCGCGGTCACCACCAGGGCCCCGGCGATTCCGGCCAGGAGCGACAGCAGCACAAGCCCGCCGTTGCGCCAGGCCATGGAAAGCACCCGGGTGGCATCACGTGAGGTCGCCACTGGGCCCTCCCTTCGACAGGATGCCGGCGGCCGTCTTCGCGGAGTGGGTGACGGGCCCACGGCCGGGCTGGACTGACGCCTTGTGGCCGGTGCGGCCCTGGCCCGGCAGGTGAGGGACGAGGCGAAGGCGGAAGTGGCCACCGTGCCCGTCCAGCCATTGCGGGGCCCGCCCGGTGAGCGCGGACAGGCCGGACGCGTGGACGGTGATCTGGACGTCCGTCCGATCGGTGAGGACATCGAAGAGGCTGATCCAGTGTTCGGTGCGCTGTCCGGCAGCGGCGGTCAGAACGTGCATCGGCCCTCCCTTCTCATAGTGCTGGCGGTCGCGGTCAGGGCGATGCGGGCCACGTGCCACCAGGCCCTGCCCCGAGCAGGGTGCTGCCCGCGGCGGCGTGCGACGGAGAGCCCGACGCCCAGCAGCGCGCGGAGCAGCACCGCCGCCCTCACCAGGGGGTAGGTGCGGCGTCGGTGCCGGGCGAAGAACCGGAGCATGCTGCGGTACAGATGGGGCCAGATCCACGACGGATCTCGGCTGCTTGCCCCGACGACGTGTATGGCTTCGACCTCGGGTACGTAGTACACGCGGGCCCCGAGCCGTCCCGCCTGCCAGCACAGTTCCTCGTCCTCGTAGTACATGAAGTAGCCCTCGTCGAGACCGCCGAGCTGTTCGAGCAGCCCGGTGCGAATGGCCATGCAGGCTCCGGACACCCAGTCCACCGGGACGGGCGGTCCGGGGTTGCGGCAGACGTCATAGGTACGTCGCCGGGTTCTGCCGGACAGCAGGCGGCGCAACCCGACCGGCATCAGGCTTCCGCCGAAGCGGCTGGCCAGCACGGAGGTCAGCGACTCGAACGGGTGGGCGCTGACGGCGACGCGCCCGTCGGTACCGACGAGCCGGGGACCCGCGATGCCGACATCGGGCCGGGCTTGCAGCAGGGCTACCAGGGCTCGGGCGGTGGCCGGCGGCACCACGCAGTCGGGATTCACCAGAAGCACGATGTCGGTGTCCACCGTGGGGAGTGCCTGGTTCACCGCGGCCGCGAATCCGATGTTGGTCGGGTTGACAGTCCGCGCAACTGTGGGGAACCGGGTGGCGAGCAGCCGTGCGGTCCCGTCCGTGGACGCGTTGTCGACCACGCGTACCGCCAGCCCGGCACCGCGCAACGCGGTCAGGCAGTCGGCGATGTGGGCCTCGGAGTGATAGGTGACGACGATCGCGGTGGCGACGGGCCCGGCGGTGCCCGGCTCGTCGGCTCCGGTCCGTTCGGCCGTCATGGGCGACCTCCTGTGGTCGGTGGATCGGTGGTCCAGGTCCGGGTGGTGAGCAGCGTCAGCGCGGGCAGTAGCCCCAGTTCCCAATGGCCGTCGGTGGGGCCCGCGAAAGCCGCCGCCGCCAGGAAGCCGCAGAGGAGAGCACCGAAGGCCAGAGGGATGCCCTCCCGCACGGCGAGGGCCGCGCGCAGTGGGCGCAGCAGCGGCCACAGGACGGCGATGAGGCCGACGAGGCCCAGATTGGCGAGGATCATCACCCAGAAGACGTGGTAGGTCGGCCCCACGTCGGTGATCTTGAAGGTGGGGAGGTAGACGTCGCGGGTCGTCTGGCCGAGACCGGCTCCGGTCAGCGGCCAGTCGGCGAAGACGCGCAGCCCGACCATCGCCTCGGGTGTCCGGTAGCCGGCCGTTTCGTTCAGGTGCTCGCCGGACAGCAGGATCCGGGCGCGCAGCCCGGCGCTGACCGTGGCTCCGCAGACCACGAGCACGGTTGCCCCGACCGCGGCCATGACCACGCTGAGGCGGACTCGCCTGGTGCCGCGCACCAGCAGAACCAGCAGGCCGACCCCGGCGGCCAGCCACATGGCCCGGTAGCCCGCGACAGCCGTGTCGGCAGCGAAGAGGGTGATCAACGCTCCCAGACCGACGCGTCGCCACCCGCGGGTGCGGCCGGCGACGACGAGCAGTGGCACAAGGGCGAGTACCGAGAGCAGACCGCCGTGCCGCCCCGGCATCGTGAGCTCCACCGCGGCGAGGGCGGCCGCCCCGGTCACATAGAGCACCGCCGCCGCTCGCATCCTGCGCGCGTTGGTCAGGGTGTGGGTGGTGACGAAGAAGTAAGCAGGGATGACGCCCATGTGATAGGTGGCGATCAGCACCTGGTGTGGGGCGTGTCCGCGTGCCAGACCGAACAGCGCGCCGGCCAGGGCGATCACCGCCAGGAGCGCCATCGCCTGGTCCACGGCGGTTCGCCGGGGTCGGTCGTCGGCCGCAGAGGCGGCGCGGCGTACCAGCAGCGCCAGGCAACCGATCGCCAGTACGCCGGTGTGAAGGGCCGTGATGAAGGCGACATCGGAAGTGCCCAGCGCCTTGGTGGCCGCGACGCCACCGACGATGCCGACCGGGAGAACGGCCCATGGCCACAGGACAAAGGTCACCAGACACACCAGGGCCGCGCCGGGCAGGATGCTCAGACGACCGGGAAGCACTTCCGCCGAAAGGGCTCCGGCGGAGCCGAGAGCGGCCGCGAGGCAAGCGGCCGACGCGGGAACGACGAGCTTCCCCGGAACGACGAGCTTCCCCGGAACGAGGAGCTTCCTCGGAACGACGAGCAGCCCGCTCATGGGCCGGTCCTCTCCAGCCCCTCGAGCAGGCCCCGGATCTGCTCGCCCCGCGCCGACCAGCTGTTGCGGGCCGCGGCGGCGCGACGCCGGGCCAGCGCGGCCGGGCAGTGGCGCGAGTCCAATGCCTCCTCGATGGCCTGGACGAACCCTTGCGGGCCGGAGCCTAGATGGACGAGACCGGCCATCGGGATCAGAGACGGCAGCGGTGTGGCGGCGACAGGTTTACCTACGGCCAGGTACTCGTACAGCTTCTTCGGGTGCACGTAGTCGATCCGGCCGCCCACCCGATAAGGGATCAGGCCGACATCACAGGCACGCAGTACGGCGGGCATCCCGTCAAAGTCGACCGGACCCCGCAGATGTACGTTGGGCAGTCCCGCCAGCGGTGCGCGGCCGGTACGGGTGGACGGCCCGACCAGCAGGAAGGTCCAGTGGGGGCGAAGACGGGCCACGGCGGCGAGGAGTTCCGCGTCAAAGGCCCGGCTGTCGATCGCCCCGGCATAGACGAGCCGGGGACCGGCCAGCTGTGTGATCCACTCGGCGAGCGGACCTTCCGCGACGAATCTCTCCGGATCGCACCCGTTGGGGACGATCACGGGCGGGCGCCGCGAGGGCGGCAGCCATCGCGGCAGCGCCGACGACGAGGCCAGGACGAGATCTGCGGCGCCGACCGCCTTCCGCAGGGCGCTGCGCAGGTAGGGGCGGTTCCAGCGGTGCGTGAACGTCCAGTCCAGGTCCACCGCGTCGTAGACGAGCACATCTTCCCCCAGCCGGCCGGCTGTCGGCGCGGCCAGGTCTTCATCGATCCACAGGAATCTCCGGCTGCCCGGGCGGTGGTCCAGCCAGCGGCGCACCAGCGCTGCGGCAACCCGGCGGTTGATCCAGTTGAGCGGGGGCAGCAGCCGGCCGAACGGCACCACGGTGGGAGGCACCGCGTGCCACAGGGATGGGGCGACCTGGCTGACGTCGAAGGTCCAGCGAGGGCGTCGGCCCGGCGGGTCGACGAACAACACCCGGCGGTCGACTGCGAGTTCCCGGGCGAGGGCATGCTGACGGTGCGCTCCGGCGAGCCAGGGCACTCCGCTGAGCATCACCGACCAGCTTCGCCCGTCACCGTCCGGCAGGGGGCCTACGTCGCCCTGGACGACGGCCCAGAGATCCCGCAGCCCCAGTTGACCGCGCCACCGCAGCGCGCGCCGAACCAGCCAGTCCACAAGCACCAGGGCCTTGAGTGTCCGCAACCGCCATCGGGGCTGTGTGACCCCGGCGTAGCGGATGAGCCCGTCGAGACGGAACTTGCTGCGAACGGCGGAGCCCAGCAGGCGGGTCGACGCACCGAGAGTGTGCGTAACGACCGCGTCCGGTGTCATCCAGAGCCGATGGCCGGCGAGGCGGAGGTTGCGGGCGAGCAGAACGTCATTGAAATAGAGCGGAAACCGCTCGTCGAAGACTTCGGCCGGATCCAGCACGGCACGGCGTAGCAGCAGACAGCTCGCGGACGGTTGTTCCACCTGCCCCTGGCGGGACAGGTCCGCTCCGCTCATGAGGTGTTCGCGCCATGGGCGCCTGAAACCCGGCACGTACCGCAGCGTGGTGGCCAACGCCACCAGGCTGCGGAACGTGGGCAGGCGCATGTAGTGCTGTTGAACGCTGCCGTCAGGGTTGAGGTACAGCGGCGCCACACCAGCCACGTCGGGGCGCTCGCGCAGGAAACCGGCGAGGGCTGTGAGTGCTCCGGGCCACAGACGGACATCACTGTTGAGGAGAAGGATCATGTCCCCGCGAGCTCGGGCGTATGCCTGGTTGACCGCCGTGGCAAAGCCGAGGTTCCGCTCGTTGCGGAGAAGCAGCACGTTCGGGTGGGCGGCAAGCATGTCCGGGGAGCCGTCCCGCGACCCGTTGTCGACGACGATCACCTCATACCGCACCCCATCGGTCGCGGCACGGGGCAGAGAGTCCAGACAAGCACGGGTTTCGGCACAGGTGTTCCAGCTCACCAGGAGCACCGAGACTTCGGGCAGGGTCATGAGCTGCGCCACCCCGGCAGCCGGGCGGGCAGTTCGAGCACTTCGCGGACCGGGTGCTGCCGGATCCCGGTGAGGCCAGCCCGGATGAGAGGGCACAACACCCCGTACCGCAGCCGTGCCGTGATGTTGGGATCTCCGGTCAGCCGGTCGTGAGCAGCCTGAGGCAACTGTGCAGACGCGCCCATCAGATTAATCATGTGAAGCACGACCACCCTCCGAGCAGCAGACTGCCCGATCGACACCACACGACACTCCCAGTCGCATTGATTCATTTCAACCTCGGTCAGAGGTGGCTTTACTGGGTGTCGGCCTATTCGGTCAGACGGTAATGGTGTCGACATCGATTCAATTCCGACACGTCGGCGTGTCGTCTGCTTTTACTGCATTCGCGCTACTCGTCTTTGCGATTCTCAGTCATTGCGGCGCCGGAGGGGTGTAGGTGCGACACCCCTCCGGGTGGTCATCGCCCCCGTGGCGTTAGCTCTGCTTGACATGGCGTTATATCTGCCTGCGCCAGGATTTTTCTCGTCGCGGCCGGCCCTGCCGCCGGGCCGGTACCCATCCACCGAGAAGGTGTGAGGAGCGTGGAAAGTGACTACGTCTCGCAGACGGCGTAACGTCCTCGCCTCCGCGGCAGCAGCCGCTGTCGTCGTCGCCGGCCCGCTGGTGCCCGCAGAGACGGCACATGCCGAGTACCCGCCGAATGCACCCGGTCTGAGCATCGATACGACAGGGATCGCCGGTGATCCGCTCATTTTCACCGCGAAGGGGTTCGCCGCCAAGCAGCAGGTCGTCGCGGAACTCATCTCGAAGGCACCGGTGCTGGGCACGTTCTTCGCCGACTCGAAGGGCACGGTCTCGGGGACCGTCACGATCCCCGCCACCACCAAGCGCGGCCCACACACCTTCAGACTCACCGCCCGTGATCCGGACCTGGTCCTGTCAGCGGTGATCAATGTGCTGCCGCGACACCAGAAGCCCCCACCGGACGGTCAGCTCCCTGAGACCGGTTCCGGCCAGAGGACCTTCGTCATGTTCGGCACGGCTGTGGGTTTGCTGGCAGCCGGCGGGGGAGCCGTCCTGGTGGTACGACGTCGGCGCACGCGCCGCTGACCCGGCCGCCACCATGCAGTACTCCCCGGCCCCTGGAAGCACACATCCCGCACAACCGCACCGCCGACGTCGGCGAGTCCGATATCTGCCGGCGGCCGTCGTGTTCCTGCTCCTGGCGGGAGCGGCCTGGATCGCTGTCACCGGTCTGATCGCCCGTACCGAACTGCTGGCCGCACAGCGGGATCTGCACACGCTGCGGCAGTCGGTCAACGCAGGGCCGTCGCGGGACTCCGCCGCCGCACCTGTGCCTGGCACGTCGAAAGCCGAGGCGGCGCTGCGTTCCGCGGCGGCACACGCCGCCCGAGCGCACGACCTCACCACCGGGCCCGCTTGGTACCCGGCCACGCACCTGCCCTTCCTCGGTGACCTGGCACGTGTCGTGCGCGGCACGGCGCACGCCGCTGACCGGTTGACCCACGATGTGCTCAGTCCCCTCGTCCGCAGCGTCCCGGATCTCACGGCCGACGCACGAGGCGGCGATACCCATCACCTGCTGACCGCCCTGCACGACGCGGCCCCGGCACTCGAGCGCGCCGCGCGGGAGGCCGCGGAAGTCCGTGCCCAGGCCCGCGGGCTGCCACACGCCACCTGGTTGCCGGCAGCCGAGCGGGCCCGTACGCAACTGGTCCGCCAACTCGACCGGCTTGCCCCGACGACGGCCGACGCCGCCCTTGCGGCCCGGCTCCTTCCGCCGATGCTGGGGGAACAGGGGCCGCGGCGTTACTTCGTGGTCTTCCAGAACACCGC
Organism: Streptomyces sp. NPDC033136; assembly: GCF_055578235.1. NCBI lineage: Bacteria > Bacillati > Actinomycetota > Actinomycetes > Kitasatosporales > Streptomycetaceae > Streptomyces > Streptomyces sp. NPDC033136. Next base: position 270,928 of record NZ_JBVIPD010000007.1, on the reverse strand, counting down.
CGAAGCCCGCGGTACCGGCGGGCTGCCCGGGGCCTTCACGGTGGTCACGGCCGACAGGGGCCGCATCGGCTTCGACACCTTCGGCAATGACACCGTGCTGCAGCCGACCCGGCCCACAGTGGACCTGGGAACGGATTACGCCGCCCTGTACGCCGCCAACGAGCCCACTCAGTTCTGGGGGAACTCCAATCTCAGCCCTCACTTTCCCTATGCGGCCCGAATCTGGGCCGAGGCATGGAGAGAGCACAGTGGCCAGAAGGTGGACGGGGTGCTCGCCGTCGACCCCACTGTGCTGGGCCGGCTGCTGGAGGCCACCGGGCCGGCCCGTCTGCCCGACGGCACCCTGCTCACCGGCGCCAACGCCGTGGAGCTCACCGAGCGCACGAGCTACGCGGCCTATCAGGACGTCACCGCCCGCAAAGCGTTCTTCCTCGACGTCGCCCGCACCGCCGCCACACAGCTGACCGGCGCCGCCAAGGATCCGCGGCGGATTCCCGCGCTGCTGCGGGCCGTGTACGACGCGCAGCGGGACGCACGTCTGAAGGTATGGAGCACGCTCCCGGCCGAGCAACGCCTCATCGAGCCCATGGCATTCAGCGGCTCACTCCCCAAAGACGCGGGCCCCTTCGCCGGGGTCGTCGTCAACAACGCGGCGGCCACCAAGCTCGACTACTACCTCGACCGAAGGCTGACGTGGGAGCCGGGCCCCTGCACCCCGCACGGACGAACGGTCACCGCCACCGTGACGCTGACCAACCGGGCGCCGGCCTCGGGACTCCCGGCCTACGTCACCGACCGCCTCGACACCCGGGCCCGTTCCTCCCGGCCGGGTGACAACCGACTGCTGGTCTCCTACTACGCCAGTGCGGGAGCCGCCCTGACCGGGGCGATGCTGGACGGGCGTCGTATCCCGCTGAACCATGCCGTCGAACACGGCCACCCGGTGTACACCCTCGATCTGGAACTGCCGGCGGGGAGCACCCGCACCCTGAGGCTGCACCTGTCGGAGCCGGTCACCGATCGTGCCCCGACCCTGCTGCGCCAACAGCTGGTGAATCCGCTGCGGACCGAGGTGAAGCCGTACCCGCCATGCCGCCGTTGACGACGGCCGTCAGCCGTTCGGATCCGTCACCGGTCAGCCGGGCACCGGCGTGGCGAGCGGCCCACCCACTCCCCGATCCGCATGACACGGCGACGCGGCCCCGCCCCACCCTGGGCCGCAGTTCGCGTACCACCGTTACCCGCTCCCCGGGCCCCGGTTGCGGCGTGGCGCCCTGGGGGGCGGCAGGGCTTCCCGCCCCGGTCGTTGACGGCGGCTTGCCGAGAGCTGGGCGACCGGGAGGCCTCGGGAGCGATCAGCGGATCGGCGGGTTCTCCGGCAGGCGGGCGAGCAGCCGCAGATGATCGCCGAGCCGCGGATGGGTGGCACGCGGTGAGCCGCAAGCGCCCCAGTCGGCGAACAGCAGCGACATCCCCGACGGGCTGGGCAGACGGGAGGGCCTCATGTAGTACCGGGCGAAGACGGTGTCGCAGCGCTCGACCACAAAACCGCACTCCTCCACCAGCGTCGTCAACGACCGCGCCGAGAAGTGCCAGCGGTGGCAGTCCGGCTGCAGATGCGGCCATGATCCACCCTGCCGTTGGGCGGAGGACGATGCGATGTTCGGCACTTCGAGGGCGAGCCATCCTCCGGCTGTGAGCGATGCCTGGGCCTTGGTGAGGAACCGCCGGGGCTCGTCGACGTGTTCGAGCACATGGAAGGCGCACACGGCGTCCACCGCGGTGGTCGGTGTGACCGTCTCGAAGCAGCCCTGTCGTACCGGCATCCTGAGCTTGTCCCGCGCGTGGCGGACACAGACCTCGGACAGTTCCACTCCGTCGGCTGCGATGCCGGCTCTCCGGGCGGCTTCGACGAAGTAACCGCCTGCTGAGCCGGCCTCCAGCAGAGACCTCGGGCGGGTGGCCGACAGGAGCCACCGCATCCGTCGGGCGGCTTCGTACCGCCACTGCCCGGCGCGGGCGAAGTAGCGTCGGTAGTAGTTGCCGTCGAAGAGGTCCCACTGGTGTGCCCCATCGCCGTTCGCGGCGGTCCAGTGGAACGCGCAGGCCGGGCAACGGCGCAGCAATCCGCCGAAGACCGGCTCGTCGCCCGCGGCCTGGTGGCAGAGGGGGCAGCGGGTCGCTTCCGTCTGCAAGGTCATGCGTTGCTCCTTTTCCGCGCGGGAACCGCGCCGCGATGTGGTGTCAACCCGGCAAGAGCCATGCGCAGCCGGGCCAGGTCCGATGCGCCGAAGAATCCGAGCAGGGCCAGCAGCGCGGCCGCGACCAGCACGGTCAGGCCACCCCGGCAGGCGACTGCCACGGCGGCGTCGGCCCGGTCCGTCCCGGGAGCCAGTTGGAACGTGACCAGACGGGCAAGGACTCCCGCCGTCACGGCCGCGAAGACGGGTGGCCACAGTGCCCGCAGCAGCGGTGCCACCGGCCGCCGGGATCTGCTGTGAAAGTGCGCGAAGAAGTAGACGGTGCTCCCGAAGGCCGCCAATGTGGTCGCCAGCGGCACCCCCCACGGACCGAGAAGCCGAAGCAGCGGAACGGTGAGCAGCAGATTGAGCACGGCGGCCAGCACCGCGCCGCGGGTCTCACACCCGGGCCTGCCCTCGGCCCGGGTCACCATCGCGGCCGCGCCGGCGATCACACTCGCGGCGCAGCCGGGGGCCAGGACCATGATGGTCACGGACGCGGCAGGCAATGGACGGCCGAGCCACATCCGCACCAGCGGATCGGCCGACACCACCAGGACGGTGGCCGCGACCGCGGCGAACGCCGTCAGATACCGGGTCAGATCGATGTAGAGCCGGTCGAGCCGACCGGGTTCATCGTCGGCCGCCGCGGCAGCCGACGGGAAGGCTGCCGTGAGAATGACCCCCGAAGGCCACCGCAGCAGCCCGACAAGGCGGCTGCCCAGGTCGTATCCAGCTACCGCCGACGGACTGTGGAAGCCTGCGAGCACCAGCCGGTCCGTCTCGCTGTTGACCGCGGCTGCCGCGCCTGCCACCTGGACACGTGAGCCGTACGACGCCACGTACGCCACATCGGACGGTCTGATGTCCCGCAGGCTGGGCGTCAGCCGAGCGGCGTACCGTCGGGCCAAGCACACGAACATCAGTGCCCGCAACGCACTGCTCACCACCACCGAGGCGGCCAGCTCGACCAGCCCGCCGCCCAGCGTGACCACCGCTGCCGCGAGCCCTGCGCCGAGCACCGCGGTGCCGGCGACGACCCAGGCCACCGGGCCATAGCGCTGGGTGCCCTCGAGCACGCTCCGCCAGGGCAGCGCGAGGCTGTCGAGAAGAAAGCCCACCAGCAGGAACAGGGCGGCGCCCCGCGCCGGCGCGGAGAGCTCATCCAGATGGAACACGCGGGCCAGCCACGGCCAGCAGATCGCCGTCCCGGCAAGGGCCAGCGCGGCGAGAACGGCGCCCCACACAACGCCCAGGCCCAGTACGGCGCAGACTTGTCGCTGCCGCCCGCTTTCGGCGGCTCGGGCGACCTCCCGGATCTGAATCGAGCCGAGCCCCAGATCGGCGAGCGACACGATGGCGATCAGACCCGTAAGCAGCGCCCACACACCGTACGAGCGGGCGCCGATGCTCCCGTACACCACCGGGAGCGACGCGACGCCGGCCAGCGCGGTGGCGACCCTGGCTGCGAGAAGCCTGGCGCTGTTGCCGGCCACCCGAGCCGCAACGGCTTCGGCCGGAGCGGCGCCACCGCTGGAGAACCCGGGCGGGCTAGCCACCGGAAACCCACCCGGGCCGGTCGGGAGCACAGAACGGATCACGCTTCATAGCATTTATGTTTTGCCGTCAGATCCCAGGCTCACCACTTGAGAAGCCAGGATTGCGTCATAAGGGAGCGAATCACTACACGCATGCACGCCGGTACCTACCAGGATGACGCCGTTCGCCCTGTTAATCTCCGGCCACAAAGGGCCTTTTCCCCAATAAGATCGAGTACTCAATCATGCCGGAATCCAAGACAGTCGGCGGGCAGCACGGCACACCCCTCAGTTCGCCGAGCCATGCTCGGCCATCACGCCACGATGCTCAGCGGATGAGCGGCCTGCGCTGCGTGTGCTGCGGGAGCCGCAGTTTCACGCAGCGTCCGGCCTTGTGGCCGAAGCTGATCGAAGAGTGGCAGCTGAGCGAGGAGGAGGCCGGCTATATCGATCGGCAGCAGGGTTTGCATTGCACCCGCTGCGGGGCAAGCCTCCGGTCTCTGGCCCTGGCCCATGCGATCATGAAGGTCTACGGCTCGACGAGACTTTTTCCCGTCTTCATGCTTCGCCATCCTCTGCTCAAGGTCCTTGAGATCAATCGGGCCGGAACTCTTCACCGCTTCCTGCGGAGGATGCCACGCACGAAGCTGATGAGCTTCCCCGATATTGATATGATGGCGCTTCCCTTCGATAACGCGTCGATGGACTTGGTTGTGCATTCGGACACGTTGGAGCATGTGCCCGATCCTGTGCAGGGGCTGCGCGAGTGCTTTCGCGTGGTCCGGCCGCGAGGCTGGGTCTGCTTCACGATTCCGGTTGTCGTCGGCCGGCTGACGCAGACGAGGGCCGGTAAGCCCCCGAGTTACCACGGAGTGCCGCCGGAGGGGACACCCGACTGCCTCGTCCAGACGGAGTACGGCGCCGACATGTGGACCCACGTCATGGAGGCCGGCGGCGGCGAGTGCCGCATCATCCGTCTCGAGTTTCCCGCCGCTCTCGCCATCGCCGCCCGTAAATTCTAGTTCGGCGTCCCGGTCGTGGCTGGGGGCTGGTCGGAATCCTGCTCCGCTCGACGCGTCGGCCGTGTCACGGTGCGGCGGTCCAAGGCCGTGCCGTGCGCGAGGTGCTGCCAGGTGTGGCAGAGGTCGTCGGCGATCCTGCGCCAGCTGAATTCGTTGTCGGCACGGCTGCGTCCCTCGGCGGCGAGCCGCCGGGTGAGGCCGGGCTCGTCGCGGATCCGGGCCAGCCGGTCCGCGAGCGCCGCGGCGTCGCCGGCGGGAAAGAGCAGGCCCGTGGAGCCGATGACGTGGGGGATGTCTCCGACGTCGCTGCCGACAACGGGGACGCCGCAGGCCATGGCCTCGATCAGGACCCGCCCGAACTGCTCCCGCAGCGGGATGCCGATCCAGGGCACCACATTGCGCTGCACGATCTCGACCGACGGCAACGCCAGCACGCTCATCCGGGCCAGCAGCGAGGGCAGTTCAGCATGGTCCGCCCACGGTGTGAGGCGGACCCGCCCCGGACGGCGCTCACTTGCCCGCCGTACCTCGCCGCTCAGGGATCCGTCGCCCACCACCTGCAGGTCGCAGTCGAGAAGCTCCGCGGCCAGGAGCAGGTCGCCGATGCCCTTGTGCGGCTCCAACCGGCCGACGAATCCCACGGTGAACGTCTGCGGGCGCTCCTGCTCGAAGGGGCGGAAGACCCCGGTGTCGACCCCCAGTGGCACGACGGTCGCAGGCCCTGTGTAGCCCTTGGCGCGCAGCACGCGCAGTGCGCTCGGGGTGATCGGGAACGCATGGCTGACAGCACGGTAGGCACGCCGTTCCAGGAGCGGGAACGGGAACGGGAAGCGCATCACGATGTTCTGGGCTGCGTAAAGGGTGACCGGTGTACCCGGCCGGATCCGGTCGCGCAGCCTGATCGCCTGCCAGGTGGACAGGTAGGCGGCCTCACCGATGACATGCACGACGTCCGGTGCGGGCACGTCGCGCAACGCGTGCCCCGCGCCAGGGCCGAAGAGTACAGAGGCCATGTGACCGGTGCTGTCTTCCCCGAGCAGATGAGGCCGGAGCACGGGGCGGAAGTTGCGGTATCGGTCTGCCAGTCCGCGCAGCCCTCGCTCGGTCAGCGGTGATACGTCGGCGGCGACCACCGTCAAGGTGACGTCGGGGCGGTCTGCGAGCGCGGCGAAGAGGTCCAACCAGTGTTCTGTGCGCTTTCCGACCACAGTGATCAAGATGTGCATGGCATGACATCCTTCTCGTTCAGGCGGCTGGTAGTGAGAGCGGGCCGGACCTCGCCGGCCCGTGCCTGGGCCCTGAGGTTCCGGGTGAGGGAACATTCGCGCCGGGGAACGGCGGTGAGGGCCCACGCCGAGAGACGCCCGGGCCAGGGCCAGTGCCCTCGCCCGTCACCGGCGGGTAGCTGTGCCGCCGGTGACGGCCGAAGAACCGGAGCATGCTCCCGTACACATGTGGCCGCAGCTATATGGCATCCCTGCTGCTCGCTCTGCGGAGGTGCACGGCCGTGAGGGCCGGCACATACAGCACCTGGGCTCCGCATCGCCAGGCCCGCAGGCACAGTTCCTCGTCCGCGTAGTACATGAAGTCGCCCTCGTCGAGACCACCGATCTCGGCCAGCAGGGAGGCCCGCACCGCCAGGCAGGCCCCGGACACCCAGTCGACGGTCACCGCACGCCCGTAGCGGCCGCAGTCGGCGTAGGTACGGCGCCGTTTCCTGCCCCAGAACAGCTGGTGCAGTCCCAGCGGCGCCAGGCTGCCGCTGAGGCGACCGGTCAACGCCAAGGCGAGGGAACCGAAGGGATGTGCGCTGGCCACGAGCCGCCCGTCCGGGTCGATGATGCGGGGACCGACAACACCTACCTCAGGCCGGAGCCGCAGCGTGGTGACCAGAGCCCGTGCGGTGGGTTCCCGCAGGATGCACTCGGGATCGACCAGAAGCACGACGCTTCCGACGGCGCCCGGCAGCGCCTGGTTGACGGCCGCGGCGAAGCCGACATGGACGGGGTTGGCGATCAGCTCGATCTCGGGGAAGTGTGCCGCGACAACGTGCACGGTGCCGTCGGTGGACGCGTTGTCCACGACGCTCACCCGCAGCCCGGCGTGACGCAGGGCTGACAGGCAGGCCACGACATGGTCCTGAGAGTTGGAGGTCACCACGATCGCGGTGGCATCCAGATCACTCACAGGTGCCGCCGTCCCGGTGGTGCGGGCGCTCGGGCCGGCGCTAGCCACGGGGAAATCCACGGAGCAGATCGAGCAGCGTGCGCACGAGCAGCATGAGGTCCAGGCGGGGGGAATGGCAGCCCACATAGAGCAGGTCGCAGCGGAGCTTTTCCTCCACACTCGCTCGGTAGCCACCGGTGAGCTGTGCGATACCCGTGAGTCCCGGCCGGACCAGGTGGCGCAGGTCGTAGTGGGGGACGTTCCCGAAAGTCGCGATGAGTTCGGAACGCTCCGGGCGAGGCCCCACCAGACTCATCTCGCCGCGCACGACATTCCACAACTGCGGCAGCTCATCCAGCCTGGAGCGGCGCAGGAACCGGCCGAATGGAGTCATCCGTGGATCGTCGGCGGCAGCCAGCACCGGCCCTGTCGCCTGCTCCGCGTCCACTCTCATCGTGCGGAATTTGATGATGCGGAAGGGCCGGCCACCCGCGCCCACCCTGTCCTGGAAGTAGAACATGGGGCCGCCCCGGCAGAGCAGCATCGCGATGGCGAGCATGATCGGAATGACGAGGGGCGCGCCCAAAGTCACCAGCAAAAGATCGGACGCTCTCTTGATCCGAGCGCTGGAGGCGCGGTTCCGCGCAGTTGCCCGAAGCCGCAGCCACGGCAGCCCGCCGAATCGGTAGAAGCGTGCCGAACCGAGCAACCCATAGGCAGGGTGCGCCAATACGAATACTTTGACGCGATGCGCTCTGCACAGCTCCACCAACCGGTAGTCGAGGCCTTCCAAAGAGGCCTTCACCAGGAGCAGATCGGGATGATGCAGCATCAGAGACGTCTCGAAATCGGCGCATCCTTCGGAGAACGTGAAGCGCCTGACGACGTCGAACTCTTCCTCCAGATTGTCTGAATGCCCGATCTCCTGTGCCGACTCGGCTACGATGATCTTTCTTTTCCTCCTCCACCGCACTACGGAGGGCGATGGAACCTGACGGGACCGCCAGCTGGCTCTCCCGGTCGAAGAGCTCTCGGTGACCGGAATCAGGGTGGCGCGGTTCATTCGCATTACTCCATTTCAGTTGCGAGATCGCACACCTCAGTGAAGCCAGTCAAACCCTGGGCTTCAGGAGTCAATCACACAATACGTATGGAGAAGCGGCTGGCGCCCTGCGAAACTGGAAAGACTACCTGTTGGGAGCAAAGGCTGTACGGTCGCGTCCTGCCGTCGATGAGAGCAGTGCTTGAGCGCCATGAGAAGGCTGCTTTGGTGCGGATGGAGGAACTGCGGGCTGAGTTCGAGCGGGTGAAGGAAGCCCTCGCGGCGGGATCATGACGGTCTCCCAGGACCCGGTGGTGGCATCTCCACCAGAGGCTTCACGTGCTTGTCTACGCGTCGGACGCCGACGCGTAGACAGCTCTGCCCTCCGTTTCCTCACACAGCAGTTGCGGCGGCACCGCCGTGCGATCGGCTCCCGTTGGCGGCGCCTGAGTGCCGACCGCCAGGCTTTGCTCACCCTCGCCCATCTGCGGATGGGGCACACGCATGCCCAGCTCGCGGCCGGGTTCGGCGTCGGAACCACGACGGCCTACCGCTATGTCACCGAGGCCGTCGACCTCCTGGCCGCTCTCGCCTCCGGACGGGCCGACGCTGTGCGGACCGCGTCGGTGAAGGCGTATCTGATCCTGGACGACACGCTGCTGCCGATCGACCGCATCGCCGCGGACCGGCATAGTCGGCACCCTCGCCGAGGCCGGCATTCAGTGCTGGGCCGACAAGGGTTACCGGGGTGCCGGCGGCACGATCCGCTCCCCGTGCTGGGGACGGGGGGAGACCCTCCCCACAGGCCAGAAGGCGGTGAACCGGTCCCACGCGAGGATCAGGGCACTCGTCGAGCAGGCCGTCGCCACCCTCCAGTCCTGGAGGCTCCTCCGCAAAATGCGAGTGAAGAGTGAAGGTGGAAAAGGGGTCAGTGCGGCCCCAAAGCTAACCTCCCTGTTTCGCCTGGGGTGGGCTGAGCTGGTGGATCTGTGATCTCGGTTGCCGGCCGCCGTGCGGGCAGGGCTGTGGCCCGACGCTCGGGTCGGGTGCTCCAGGATTCCTCGGGGCGTGGGTGGGCAGGGTCTGTCGCGGTTCAGGTAGCTGGTCGGGGCAAGGCCGTGAGGCGGGTGAATGCACTGGTCAGCTCGTGTCGCCAGGGCCAGGTCACGGCGATCCGCAGGTGGAGGCGGCGGCCTCCGCGGGTGATGCGGGCGGCTGCGTGCAGCAGCCGGTAGCGGAGCTTCTTCGGCTCGGCCGTGGCCAACTCGCCTTCCAGTAGCAGTATGTGAGTCCAGGCGAGCAGGTCGACACCGGTCAGAGACAGTTCGAGCCAGGCAGCGTTGATCGAGAAGTGGCGGGAGGGGAAGCAGCCGAAGCCGGTGCTCTTCCCCACAGTTCCGGCGCAGCCGAAGGCAACATCAACCGGCTGAAGATGCTGAAACGTCAGATGTTCGACCGGGCCGGCCTCGATCTTCTTCGCAGACGCGTCCTGCCCGCGCGATGAGTCCAGCCCGTCCGGATCACAAGATTCGAGATTGCCGGCAGAACCTTGAGCTTTCACCTACCCGGCTGAGAGTTTGGTAAGGCTCCCCTTATATGCTGACGTCGCCGATCAAGCCCCGGACCGGGCCCCAGCGGCGTGCCCGATCTTCCCGCACGACAGGATCCGACATGCGCACCACCTCCCGCGGCCTCATAGCGGCGCTCGCTCTCACCCCTCTGCTGGCCGGCTGCTTCGCCCCTGGCGACAGCGACGCCGGCACCGGCGCGGGATCGGGCGGGCGGCTGCGGGTCGCGCTGGCCATACCGCCGGTGCAGGCACTCTCTCCCTATAGCAACGACGCCACCGTACTGAGCAAGCTGTCCGTCGCCGAGGGCCTCACCGCCCTCGACAAGAACGGCACGGCGAAGCCCGCGCTGGCGAAGTCCTGGAAGCAGGACGGCGACAACACCTGGACCTTCGAGCTGCGCAAGGCCGAGTTCCAGGACGGCACCGAGCTCACCGCCCAGTCCGTCGTCAACGCGCTCGACCACGCGGGCGCCGCCAAGCCCAAGCCCCGCGTCCTGAGCGACGTGTCACTGACCGCCAAGGCCGAGGACGCCGACACCGTCACCCTCACCACCAAGTCGCCCGACCCGGTGCTGCCGCTGCGGCTGGCCAGCCCCGCACTGGCCATCCTGTCGGCGAAGGCGTACGCGAAGGACGGCGCCGTCAGCCCCGTCGGCACCGGCACCGGTCCGTTCGCGATCACCCGGCTGAACGGCAAGACCAAGGCGACGCTCGACCGCTTCGACGGCTACTGGGGCGGCAAGGCGAAGGCACCCGGCATCGACGTCAGCTGGATCGCGGACGGCACGGCCCGGGCCAACGCGCTGCGCGGCGGCGAGACCGACATCGCCGAGTGGATCCCGACCGCCCAGGCGAAGCTGCTCGACAAGGAGACCCGGCACGAGGTCCCCTCGGTGCGCACCGACAGCCTGATCCTGAACACCGGCAGCGGCCTGTTCACCGACGCCGGTCTGCGGGCCGCCGCCCGGAAGGCCGTCGACGGCTCCGCGCTGGTCGACTCCGTCTTCGGCGGCTACGCCGACCCCGCGCAGGGCCTGTTCGGGCCCGCCGTCCCCTGGGCCGCCGGCAAGCGCGCCGAGGTGACGGGCCGCGCCAAGGCCGCGACCGCCGCCGAGGTGAGGGCCGGGACCAAGGGCAGGACGCTGCGGCTGGCCACCTACACCAACCGCGCCGAGCTGCCCGAGGCGGCGACCGTGCTCCAGCAGCAGCTGCAGAAGGCCGGGTTCACCGTGAAGCAGGACGTGCGCGAGTACACGCAGATGGAGGCCGACCTGCTCGCCGGGAAGTACGACGCCCTCGTCTTCTCCCGGGTGACGCTGCTCGACACCGGTGACGCGGTCGACTACCTCGCCAGCGACTTCACCAGCGAGGGCGTCTACAACATCGCCGGCCTGAAGGACGCCGCGGTGGACAAGGCCATCCGGGCCGCCGCCGCGGAGCGGGAGGCCGGGAGCCGCCAGGAGAAGATCATGCGGGCGGAGGCGGAGATCCTGCGCACCGACGCGGTGGTGCCGCTGGTCCACGAGCAGGTCGTGCAGGGCATCGCGTCCGGTGTCGAGGGCGTCATCCTCGACCCGCGCGAGCGGTCCCTGGTCGACGTCGACACGCGCCTGAAGTAGCCGCATGAGCCTCGCGCACGCCCCCGCCGCCGCCCGCCCGTCCCGCTGGCCGGCGACGGCCGGCCGTGTGCTCGCCGGAGCCGCGCTGCTCGGCGCGGTGGCCCTGCTGCCGTGGCTGTCCGGCGCGGACCCGGCCCGCACGGTGCTGCGCGCCCGTTCCGCCGACCAGAACCCCACGCCGGCGGAACTGGCCGCCGTGCGCGAGCAGTTGGGACTGGACGAGGGCCCTCTGGTCCATCTCGCGCACTGGCTGGGCGGCCTGCCGCGGGGGGACGCGGGCGTCTCGTGGGTCTCCGGCGAACCGGTCATGCCGCAGGTGGGGACGGCCCTGTCGGTCTCCCTGACAATGATGCTGGGCGCGTTCGCGGTCACGGCCCTGGTGGCCGGAGCGGTGTGCGCCCGTACGGTCTTCCTCGGTTCCCGGCGTCGGCTGCGGCAAGACCGGGCGGGCGCCACGGCCGCCGTGCTGGCCGCGCTGCCGAAGTTCCTGCTCGCCTCGGTGCTGGCCACGGTGTGCGGGGTGTGGTGGGGCTGGTTCCCGTCCAGCGGGTGGGAGGGGCCGCAGTCGATGGTGCTGCCCTCGCTGGCCCTGGGCATCCCGTCGGGCGCGATGCTCGGCGGGCTGCTCGACCAAGCGCTGCCCGCCGCGTTCCACGAACCGTGGGCGCGCACGGCGTACGCCGTCGGACTCCCGCCCGGCCACATCGCCCGCGACGCGCTGCGACGCTCCCTGCCCGGCATGCTGCCCCAGTTGCTGCCGACCGTCGTGGCCCTGGTCGGCGGTGCGGTCGCGGTGGAGAAGATCTTCAACATCCCCGGGCTCGGCCGGCTCGCCCTGGAGGCGGCCGTCGCGCAGGACCTCCCGGTGCTGCAGACCGCGACGCTGGCCCTGGTCCTGCTCGGTGTCGCCGCGGGCATGCTGATCCGGGCCCTGCGTCACGCCCTCCTCGGCCGGCCTCTGCGTGACGGCGCCCTGCCGGCTCTGCACCGGCCCCCGCTCACGGTGCCGCGCTCCCTGCGCCAGGTCACCGCGGCCTGCGCCCTGATCCTGATCGCCCTCGTCACGGCGGGGCTGCTGCGCGACCCGCTCCAGGTCGACACGGCGGCACGGCTGCTGACCCCGTCCCTCGAACACCCCCTGGGCACGGACGCCCTGGGCCGTGACCTGCTGGCCCGCCTGGGCCACGGGGCACTGCGCACGGCAGGGGTCGCCCTGGTCGTGACGGCGGTCAGCGCCGTCACCGGACTGCTGCTGGGCATGGCACCGCGGACGAGCGCGGGCCCGACCGAAGTCGTGTCGACGCTGCCCGCCGTGCTCGCGGGCCTGCTCATCGCGGGCGTGACCGGACCGTCGGTGTGGGGCGCGGCGTGCGCGGTCTGCGTGGTCGGCTGGAGTCCGTACGCCGCCCAGACCGCCGCCCTGCTCGAACAGGAACGCGCGAGCGGACACATCGCCGCGTCCGTCGCACTCGGCGCGGGGCGGCTGCACCTGCTGCTCCGCCACCTGCTCCCCGCGGTGATCCCGGCCCTGCTCCGCAACGCCCTGCTCCGGCTGCCCACGACGGTCCTGGTCCTGGCCTCCCTCGGCTTCCTGGGCCTGGGCGAACAGCCGCCCACCCCCGAGTGGGGCCGCCTGCTGTCGGAGAACCAGCCGTACGCCGAACTGGCCCCCTGGACCGTGCTCGGCCCGGCCGCCGCGCTGGTGGTGCTGTCCGTGCTGGCGGTGACGGGCAGCGTGCTGGGACGCGAGAAGGGCGAGTAGCGCGCGTCCCGGCATGCCGTGCCGGGGCACAGGGGGCGTTTGCTGCGCCGCCGGCACCTCCACACCGTCGAACGACGGCTCCTCGGCTGCGATCCGGAGTCGGGCCGGAAGTGCACGTCCCCGCACGTCGCGGTGCCGGTGCCGGACGCTCGGGGAGCGGTGCCGCCGGGGTTCGATGGACATGCCCACTCTCTCGGTCGACGGAAGGCGGATGGCGGCACCGGCCACCGTCCTGTGCACGGATGTCCCGCCGCCGCGGTGGCTGCCGAGGACGAAGAGGAAGCGGCGGGACAGTGGGGGCTCCTTGGTCGGCGCGTGGACGACTGCCGCGTGGCGTGGTCCGGCCGGATGACGTCGTGTGGTCCGGGTGCCCCGGCGGTACCGGACGGACCGGCACATCGGGACACGGCGGCCCCTCGGCCCGAGGAGTACGGCGGCCGGGAACCGGACAGGGCCGGCAGCCGCCGCACCGGGCCTTGGTGCGGCACGGCATCCACTGTGCTGCACACGGCGCGATCCAACGAGCAAACAGTTTTGGGACGACTGCGGTACCTACCACTGCCGTTGGTACGTCTGGTGGTAGCAGGCAGGACGCCCGGCTGCCGGCGGCTGCCGTCAAGACGTCGTGACCGGTGCCGCCCAGGGGTCGTCCGCGGTTCAGCCTGACGCCGGGGGTTCACGCGCGGCGTGCACGAACTGACGCACGGTGCGTGACCCAGCGACCAGGAACACCGCCGCCCGCCCCGCGAGGCCGGTGGGCGTCCCGCGAGCCGCCGAATCCGATTGCGTCCCGCCAGGTGGTGTAGGGGATCAAGGTGCTGGAATTCGCAGGTCGGCGGCGGTTGTTCAGTACGACCGAGAGCTCAACTCGCCTCAGCGGGGCGCCTCGTGGATCGCCGCCCTCTACGAAGATCGCCTGGGGCCTTGCACCGGAACGCACAATGCTTGATCCCCTACACCACGACGCGGGACACGACCCCGAATCCGCCGAGCGGCCGCCACCCGAGCGCGGGGCATCGCGACACCAGCGGCACGTGCCGATGGCGCGCCGGGGCCAGTGCCGAACGACCGAGGCCGCCCCTCCTGGCCGACCAAGGCGTTCCCACGGCCGACCAAGGCGTTCCCACGGCTGACCGAGGCGGTCCTGCGGCGGCGGCACCACCACGTCGGCACACCGCGACTTGCTCCGGCAAAGAGTTACCGCAGCGTTACCAGACCGGGCGCTGCCAACTTTAACTAACAGTGCTAGTTTTTCGCGCACCCTGCAACGAAGCAGCGCGAGGAGTGACCTGTGAGCCGTTACAGAAGCCGTCCGCGTTCCCCCTTCAACCGCCTCACCGCCGCCGCGATCGCCACCGTGGTCTGCGCCGGCGTCGGCGCGGCCTCGGCCGGCGCCACCGAGACCGGTTCCGAGCCTGTCGTGTCCCGGGGCGTCACCATCCCGGCCTTCTACACCCCGCCAGCTCAACTGCCCGCCGCCAACGGCACCTTGATCCGGCAGGAGCCCCTCCCCCTGGGACTCTCGCTGCCCGGCCTCGACGGCCGCCCCCTGCCGGGCACCGCCACCCGCCTGATGTACAAGTCCACCGACTCGGGCGGCCGGGCCGTCGCGGTCACCGGCGCCTACATCGAGCCATCGGCGAAGTGGGAGGGCGACGGGCCCCGTCCCCTGGTGGCGGTGGCCTCGGGCACCATGGGCCAGGGCGACCAGTGCGCGCCCTCGTTCGCCCTGCAACACCCGCTCACCATCAGCGGGGAGACCCTGTCCGTCGCCTACGACAACCTGGCGATCTACCGCCTCCTCGCCACCGGAGCGGCCGTCGTCGTCACCGACTACGTCGGCCTGGGCGCCACCGACCGGCTGCACACCTACGTCAACCGCCTGGACGGGGGGCACGCGGTGCTGGACGCCGTCCGTGCGGCGCGCTCTCTCCCCGGTACGACCCTCACCTCCGGCTCCCGCGTGGGCCTGTACGGCTACAGCGAGGGCGGCGGCGCCAGCGCGGCGGCGGCCGAACTCCAGCCCACCTACGCGCCCGACATCCAACTGGCCGGCACCTACGCGGGCGCGCCGCCCGCCGACCTGACCGCCACCATGAAGGGGATCGACGGGAGCGCCCTGGTCAGCGCCCTGGGCTGGTCGGTCAACGGCTTCACCCAGGCCTACCCCGAAGTGCGCGCCCTCCTCGATGCGCACCTCAACGACGCCGGACGCAAAGCCCTCGCCGACACGTCGACCATGTGCGTCGGCGAAGCGATCCTCAGCTACGGCTTCACCCGGAGCACCGCCTGGACGACCAGCGGCAAACCCATCGGCGACATCATCGCCGCCGAACCCCGCGCCCAGGCCGTCCTCGACGAACAGCGCATCGGGACGCTCAAGCCGTCCGGCCCGGTCCGTGTGGCCACCGGCGTCCACGACGACATCGTGCCGCACGGCCAGGCCCGCCAACTGGCCGTGGACTGGTGCCGCAAGGGCGCCAACGTCACCTACGAGGCCGTAGACCTGCCCAACCTCGGCGACAGGATCCTCACCAACCACCTCGCCCCTCTCCTGGCCGACCAGGGAGCGGCGATCTCATGGCTCACCGACCGTCTGGAGGGCGAGCGAGCCGCGTCCAACTGCTGGACGATGCCCTTCCAGCGCTGACCGAGCCATCCGGCGGCCCGCCCACGGCGGCGGCCGGCGGCGGAGCGGCAGCGGTTGTCCGGACGTCCTTGCCCCGCGCCCACGTCTACGACGCGGGCGCGGTCTGAGGCCGGTCGCCCAGCTGTGCCGGAGCCGGAGAACCCGCCGCAACGTACCCCGGGAAGACGATCTGGGCGGAGCAGGCCCTGACGACGGGACGACCGCGCGTACGGCCACCATCCGCGTCTGAGTCCCTCCACGTACGCGGCTGGCGCCGGGATGCGCCCTCCTCCCGCTGCCTCCACGATGAAGACATGGTTCCCGTCGGTCCCGCCGACCGTGCGTTCCGGGCCCGGGCCGACCGGCGCGGGCGGCCCGGAGACAGGCTGATCGAGTCCCTGGCCGAAGCCAGGGCGGGAACAGCGAACGGTCCCGAGGGCTGGGCTCCGGGTGTCGCCGCCCGAGCCCGACTGCCCGCTGCCGCCGCGCTCGGACCCGCGCCTCACTGCGCGGACCTCGCCGCCCCGCACAGCCGCCGTCATGTCCGGGTGTGCGCCGCTACCGCCTGCTTCGCGGCACGGGCCGGACGCCACCTCAAGGACGTCGAGGACGCACCCGGTGGGCAGACGGCGACTGCGCGGGCGCGGAGGCTGTCTGCCCTCAGCCCCGGGCGGAGCTCCCCGCGATGTCACGCTCGGCGACGTCCACCAGCTGCCGGCCGAGGTCGCGCAGGGCCCGGCCCGCCGCCAGTTCGTCACCGATCTCCGGCACGTCCGTGTCCTCGGGGTTGCGGTGCGCGTCCCCGTGCCCGGAGAGCTCCGTCGTCCCGGTGTCAAGCACCGCACGTGCCTTGGTCGTTCCCTCCTCCTCGAAGAGGTGGAGGCGCACCTTCCATTCCACTGTATGCGGCATCACTGTCCTCCTCGTCTCGGGTGCGGAGCGTCTCGGTGCGGGCCGGGACGCGTGGTGCTCCGCACCTGGTAGCGCCGGTCCGCGTCCACGGATGAGGCGGCGACGGTGTCCTCGATACGACGCCGGACCTGGCCGGCGAGGGCGGTCAGCTGCTGCGAGGTCCTCGCCCGTGGCGCGACGGGGGCCCGGATGCGGCGTGCCGCGGGCGGGAGCCCGGCCAGGTCGGCGGCGAGCCGCTCCGCGCTCTCGTCCAGGGTGGGGCGCCCGGTGGTGCGCCTCCCGCCCCGCATCACCGTGTCCAGCAGCGGTACGCCCTCCCCGGGCGGCCTCTCGTCACGCAGTCCGATCACGTCCGCGTATCCGGGGCGGCGGAACACCTGCTTCTGCCCGGGAGCGGTCACCTTGGCCGACGAGAGCTTCATCACCGGCCGGCCGTCGTACTCGACCATCTTGTAGGCGGAGTCCAGGAACGGGGCGTCGGCCGAGACCCCGACGCGGGTGCCGACGGCGTAGAGGTCGATCGGCACTCCGGAGCGGACCAGTTCGTCCACGCCGTACTCGTCGAGACCGCCGCTGGCGATGATCCGTACGTCCGGCAGTCCTTCCGCGTCGAGGAGGGCGCGTGCCCGCACTGCCAGGGCTCCCAGAGCGCCGCTGTCCAGCCGTACGGCCGAGCCGGGCCCGCGGTCCAGGTCCCGCAGCACGCGGGCCGCTGCCCGGACCCCCTGCTCGGTGTCGTAGGTGTCCACCAGGAACGTCAGCGGGCCGGGGTGGGCGCGGGCGAAGGCCTGGAAGGCCGCCTCCTCGGTGCCGAACGCCTCGACGTACGAGTGGGCCATGGTGCCGACAGCCGTCAGCCCTTCGGCGGTGGCCGCGGCCACGTTGCTCGTTCCGGCGAAACCGGCCAGGGCGCTCAGCCGGGCGGCCTGGTAGCCGGCTTCGGGACCGTGGGTACGGCGGAGTGAGAAGTCCACGACCGGGTGTCCCGCCGCGGCCAGGACGCATCGCGCGGCCTTCGAGGCGATCGTCGTCTGGTGGTTGACCTGGTTGAGGAGGTACGTCTCGACCAGCTGGGCCTGCGGGAGCGGAGCGGTCACTTCCAGCAGCGGCTCGCCCGCCAGCACGATCCGTCCCTCCGGCACCGCCCGTACCTGTCCGGTGAACTCCGTACCGAGCAACGGCTCCAGGTCACGCGCCGGACGACGCAGGGCCGAGGCGAAGGCGTCCGCATCCTCCGGGCCGACCCGGAAGCCGGACAGGAAGTCCAGCGACGACTCCAGCCCGGCGGCCACGAGAAAGCCCCGGTCGGGCGGCAGGTCGCGGACGAACAAGCTGAACGTCGCCGGGCCGGTCATCCCCTCCCTCAGGTACGACATCGCCATCGTGACCTCGTACAGGTCTGTGGTCGTCGCATCGGACATCGGCGTCACCTCCTGGACGGCGTTGCGGCCGCCTGGCCTGTCACCTGTCGAACCGCGCGGACCAGAGGGGCTCCACCCGGTCCCATTCGGCGTCCCACTGGGCGTACCTTCTGCGGTTCAGGGCCAGGCGCACTCCTCCGCGCGCCGCGAGGAAGCCGGCGTACACGCCGGCCGCCGTCATGCCTCCCATCAGCCAGCCGGTGGCCTGCGCGTTGCTCGCGGGCATCGGCGGGGCCTGAACGTTCCCCTCACGGTCGACCCAGATCCGTACGTTCGAGCCCGGGGTCTCGTCCAGTGGTACCCGGGCGCTTCCCGTCCGCTGCCGGCCGTCCTCATCGGTCCACTTGAGCTGAACCTCCTGTTTCTCGTTCGCGGCGCTGCCCCGTGCCGCTTCCGGGGCCGCGGTCACCTGTGCGGTGACCTGGAGCCGCTCCGCGGCCTGACCTCGGACGGTGCGCATCGTCGAATCGTGGACGGCCGTCCCCGCGCTCACCGAAGCCGCGGGAAGCCCGAGGACAAGCACGGCCAGCAGGAGACGGGAGCACCAGGTCTCGACCCGATCGGACCCGCGCCTCAGTGGGTTGACGTCCTTGTGCCGGTGCTTCTCCTGGTGCGGTCGGTGGGGACCGGATGCCTGCGACGGATCCTGTGCGCTCATGATCTCGCCTCCAGCTGTGGCTGGTGCTCCCTCCACCCTGCCTTGTCTCCCCCACCACCCTCCACCGCGGACGAAGCCCGGTCCCAGGGCCGAAGGTCCCTGCCCACCGGCCACTCGGCCCGCTGTGCTCGCCGCCCGTCACCGGTTCAGATCTGGGGAACGACCACGATCGGACACGGCGCGTGATGCAGCACCGCGTGGTTGACCAGACCCAACTGCAGCCCCACGTGCGGCAGCCCGTGCCGGACCGCCTCGTCCACGGCCCAGTCCACCGCCTCCAGGCTCGCCTCGGACCCGTCGACGCCGGCCACCAGGGGAACGGTCACCGCTCCCACCTCCTTCTCCGGACTTCGCGCCCGTCCGGGCGCCGCCCGCCGGGACCACATGCGCCGCGAGGGGATCTGGGGTAGTCCTCGATGTAGAAGCGCGGTGTTCCTGTGGATCGGCGGTCCTGACGGTGTGGCCGCACTCACGTCCTTCCAGCTTCGTACAACATGGAGGCAGTCGCCATGGAACGAGCCCTCACCGTCGGCCTCGACGGCTCGCCCGAGAGCCTGGCCGCCGCCCGGTGGGCCGCGGACGAGGCCGAGCGGCGCGATCTCACCCTGCGTCTGCTGCACGCCTGGCCCCTGCTCGTACCCGAACCGGCTCGCGCCCCCGCTGAGGTCGATCAGAACTACTGGGCGAAGCGGCTCATGCACAACGCCCAGGCGGAGCTCCGGGCACGGCACCCGGGTCTCACCGTCGTCGGCGATCTGGTCTCCGATGACGCCCAGAACGCGCTGATCCATGCCGCGAAGGAGTCCGAGATGCTCGTGCTCGGCTCGCAGGGCCTGGCTGTCGTGGAGAGCTACTTCCTCGGCGACATCAGCCTGGCCGTCGTCGCACGGGCCGAGCGGCCCGTGGTGCTGGTGCGCGCCGAGCGGCCGGGACGGGAGCACGTGCCCGAATCCACTGGCCCGGGCGATGTCGTCGTGGCCCTGAAACTGCACAGCCCGTGCGACGACCTGCTCGAGTTCGCCTTCACCACCGCCGCCGCGCGAGGCGTACTGCTGCGCGCGGTCCATGGCCGCAGCCTGCCGCTGCACGCGTACACGCCCTGGGGCGTGGACCACACCGTGACCCAGGAGGAGCAGCTGGACGCGCACAAGGGCCTGCGGCGGGTCCTGCGCCCCTGGCGCGAGAAGTTTCCGGGCGTCACCATGTCCGACAGCGTCCGCCTCGACAGCCCCGCCAAGGCGGTCGTGGCCGCCGCCTCGGGCGCCGCGGTACTGGTCGTCGGACGACGCAAACACCACCCTCCCCTGTCGCCCCGTCTGGGCCCCGTGGCTCAGGCCGCGGCCCACCACGCTCCCTGCCCGGTCGCCGTCGTCCCCCATGACTGAGCCGGACCACGCCGCGATGCCGACGGGCTCGGCGCGGCGGGACGAGGCCCCCGGCCCCCCGTCCTTCGCGCGCGCCGAGGTGCGCGAGACCCACACGGCGGTGGTGCTCTTCGTCGGAGACCGCGCCTACAAGGTGAAGAAGCCAGTCGACCTGGCGTTCCTGGACCACAGCACCGTCGCCGCCCGGCGGGCCACATGTGAGCGAGAGGTCGTCCTCAACCGCCGCTTCGCCCCTGACGTCTACCTCGGCGTCGGCGAGTTCAGCAGCCCGGACGCGGACGCGCCCGAGCCCGTCGTGGTGATGCGCCGCATGCCCGCCGAGCGCCGCCTCTCCCGCCTCGTACGGGACGGAGCGGCCGTCGACGACGTGCTTCGGGCCGTCGCCCGGTTGCTCGCCACCCACCACGCGAGCGCACCCCGCAGCCGGGAGGTGGACGAGGAGGGGACGCGCGACGCGCTGTCGTCGCGCTGGGAAGCGAGCTTCGCCCAGGTCCGCGCCCTGGCCGCCAACGGCTCCGCGCCCGACGGGGTGGCGGAGATCGAGCGCCTGGTGCGCCGCTACCTCGCCGGCCGCGAGCCCCTGTTCGACCGGCGGATCGCGCAGCGGCGCGTGGTCGACGGCCACGGAGACCTGCTCGCCGAGGACGTCTTCTGCCTCGACGACGGTCCTCGCGTCCTGGACTGCCTGGAGTTCGACGACCACCTCCGCTACGTCGACGGCCTGGACGACGCCGCCTTCCTCGCCATGGACCTGGAGCAACTCGGCGCCCCGGAGGCCGCGGCGTTCTTCCTCGCCGAGTACGGCGAGTACTCCGGCGACCCGGCGCCTCCCTCCCTGCGCCACCACTACGTCGCGTACCGCGCGTTCGTCCGGGCCAAGGTCTCCCTGATCCAGGCCCGTCAGGGCACGCCCGGCGCACAGGCGGCGGCACGCCGACTGATCACCACCGCCCTGCGGCACCTGCGTGCCTCCGCCGTCGGCCTGACCCTGGTCGGCGGGCTCCCGGGCAGCGGCAAGTCCACGCTCGCCGGCGCGCTCGCCGATCGTCTCGGCGTCACGCTGCTCAGCAGCGACCGCCTCCGCAAGGAACTGGCGGGCATCCCGGCGGAGCAGCCGGCCGGCGCCGCCTACGGCGAGGGCCTGTACTCCCCGGAATGGACGAGCAGGACGTACGCGGCCCTCCTCGACCGCGCTTCGACCCTGCTGTCCCAGGGCGAGTCCGTCGTCCTGGACGCCACCTGGCACGACGCGGGACAGCGTGAAGCCGCACTGGGCGTGGCCGAACGCGCGCAGGCCGACCTCGTCGCCCTGCACTGCCAGGTGCCGGACGAGGTGACCGCGACCCGCCTGACCACCCGCGCTCCCGGGGCGTCCGACGCCGGCCCCGACGTGGCCGCCGCCATGGCCGCCACGGAACCGGCCTGGCCCGAGGCCGTCAGAGTCGACACGAGCGGCTCCCTGGCGGCCGCGGTGGTGCAGGCACTGGCAGCGATCCGCCCGCGCGCCGACAGCCAGGCCCCGGTCTTCCGTCGCCCCTACATGGAGCCGGACTGAGCGAGTCGGGACGCCGCGCGGGGCCGGGGCGGTCAACCGACTGCCGGACCACGGCACCAGGTCTCGCGGGACGCGGCACACTCCCTCATGGTGGTGGGTACGGGAGGGGTTCCAGCCCCGCACCAGGCGCGGCAGGACCGCGCACCGCCCGCCCGTCACGGCGCTTGGGGAGGAGGCCATCATGGGTGAACAAGGGCCCCTGGCACCTGGCGAGGCATGGCGGTCCGTGGCCGCTTGCTTCCTCTCCACCTTCGGGCTGCTCGCAGGGCGCCGGGTCCGGCTGCCGAAGAAACGGCAAGGGATGCGGCTCCGCTTCGCCGACGGCACCTCGGCCCGCGTGTACCGGGAGACCCGCCTCGGCAGCGGCTCGGCGAAGAACCCCTGCACGCTGGTGGTCGCCTTCCGGCTGCGTCTGGTCCGCGGGCCCGCGCACGCCCTGTTCCGCGCGGAGAGTCTGCTGAACACCCCGCTGTTCGTCGGTTTCCCCGGCTTCGCCTCGAAGCTGTGGCTGGCCCACGACGAGCGCGACCGCTACCGCGGGGTGTACGAGTGGGACGGCCCGGAACGGGCCGAACACTACGCCCGCTCCCTGTGGCGGGTACTGGCGCTGGTCAGCGTGCCGGGTTCGATCCACTACACCGTCCTGCCCGGCCTGCGCCGCGACGAGGCCCTCGCCGGCCCGGGACCGGGCGACGGCCCGGCCCCGGGCTACGACGCCGCGGCCTGGTGGCGCGTACGGGGCACGGCGTGACGACGGCGGTGGACGTCCTCGTGGCCGGGGCCGGTCCGGCCGGCCTCACCCTGGCCCTGCAGGCCCATGATCACGGAGCGCGGATCCGGATCGTCGAGCGGCGTCCCGAGGCTTTCCGGCCCTCCCGCGCCCTCATCCTGCATCCACGCACCCTGGAGGTCCTGCGCCCCCTCGGTGTCACGGACGCCCTGCTGGAGGTGGCGGACACCGCCCCGGCCGCCACCCTTCACCTCGGCTCCCGCGCCGCCGAAGCGAGCCTCGCGGACCTCGCCCTGCCCGACACGGCGTTCCCGCACCTGTCGCTCGTGCGGCAGATGGACGTCGAGAGGGTTCTGGCACAGGCACTGGCCGACCGCGGGGTGGCGGTGGAACGTGGCACCGAACTGGTCACCGCACGCGATGACGGGAACGGCGCGCGGGCCGTGCTGCGCACGCAGCAGGGCATTGAGGAGATCGGCTGCCTCTTCGTCGGCGGCTGCGACGGCCCCGCCAGCACCGTGCGGTCCTGCGCCGGCATCGGGTGGCCCGGCAGGCCCTACACCGAAGAGGTGGTTCTCGCGGACCTCGACCTCAGCAGCAGCCCCGGGGGCCCCGATGCCCAGCTGTTCGCCGGGCGTCAAGGGCTGCTGTTCCTGTTCCCCCTGGGCGAGCAGGCCACCTGGCGGCTGCTGGCCACGCGGGCGTCTCACCGTGGGACCGACCTGGACTTCGGCCAGCCCGGACCCGCCGTCGCGAGGACCGAGCTCCAGCGGCTCCTGGGCGACGCCGGACTGGACGCACGGATCGAGCGCCTCGCCTGGTCGGCACGGGTGCCGTTGCAGTTCCGCCTCGCCCGGCGGTTCCGCCAGGGGCGGCTCTTCCTCGCGGGGGACGCGGCGCACAACTACTCGCCCGCCACCGGCCAGGGCATGAACGCCGGCGTCCAGGACGCCGCGAATCTCGGCTGGAAGCTCGCCTTCGCGGCCGGCTGCTCCGGCGGTCCCGCGGGCGAGTGGGCTGCCGACGTGCTGCTCGACTCCTACGACAGGGAGCGCAGGCCGGCCGCCTGCCGACGGCTGATCCTCACGCACACGGCGTTCTGGGCAGAGGCGTCGACCGGTCCTGTCCCTTCATGGCTGCGCGCGGTGACCGCCGCTCGCGCCGCCCCGGCCGTGCCGGTCCTCCTGGACCGGCGGCGGCTGGTCGCGGAGGGGATCCGCCTCATCTCCCAGCTACGGGTGAACTATCGGCGCAGCCCCCTGTCGGTAGAGGGAACACCGCGCCTTGTCGGCGCTCCACGCCCGGGAGACCGCCTGCCGGACGCGACCGTCAGCCTCGGCGGGCCTCCACACCGGTTGCACGCACTCCTGGCACGCCCGGGCGTACACCTGCTGCTCCAGCGCGACGCCGATCCGCCACCACACGCGGTGCTCGGCCCCCATGTCACCCTCCTCCGGCTGGCGAACAGCCCCGGCAGCGGCGTGGTGGCCGTCCGCCCGGACGGACACGTCGGCTTCCGGTGCGGACGAGCCGACGCGGCCGGGCTGGGCGGCTGGCTGTCACTGGTCTGCGCCGCGGCCCGGTCACCGAGCCGGCCGTGGCCGCCGGGCGCCGCCGGATGACGGCGCCCGGCGGTCCCGGTTGCCCTCGCAGGCGGTGAGAGCGACGGTGGAGGGGGCAGCCGAGGGAGCCAGGGAGTGGGTGACCATGCGAGCACTCGTCTACCACGGCCCCGAACAGACCTCCTGGGACACGGTCGCGGACCCGGAGATCGAGGACCCGACCGACGTGGTCGTACGCGTCGACGTCACCACCGTCTGCGGCAGCGACCTGCACATCCGGCACGGGCACCTGCCCGAGGTGAAACCAGGAACGGTCCTCGGCCACGAGGCCGTCGGCGAGATCGTGGAAGCCGGCCGCGAGGTGCACTCCGTCGTCCCCGGGGATCAGGTGATCGTGTCGTCCGTTTCGGCCTGCGGCCACTGCCGGCTCTGCCGGGACGGCATGTTCGGGCAGTGCCGGGGCGGGGGCGGCTGGATCCTCGGGAATCTGGTCAACGGGACACAGGCGGAGCTCGTACGGGTGCCCTTCGCCGACTACTCGGTACGGCGGCGGCCCGACTCCCTGACGCTCGATGACGCGGTGCTGCTCGCCGAGGTCCTCCCGACCGCCTACGAGGTCGGCGTGCGGAACGGACACGTGGGCCCCGGGGACACCGTCGTCGTGGTGGGGGCCGGCCCCGTCGGTCTCGCCGCGGTCATCGTGGCACGCGTCTACTCGCCACGCAGGGTCATCGCCGTGGACCTCTCCCGTCCCCGGCTGGAAGCCGCCACCCGCCTGGGAGCCGACGCCGCCGAGGTGCCCGGACGGCTGATCGCCGACCTGGCCGAGGGACCCGGCGCGGACGTGGCCATCGAGGCCGCCGGAGACCCGGAGAGCTTCATCCTGTGCACCCGGGTCGTACGCCCGGGCGGGCACATCGCCAACATCGGTACGCACGGCAAACCGGCCACGCTGCATCTCGAGGCGCTGTGGCGCAAGAACATGACGATCAGCACCGGCCAGGTCGACACCTCCTCCACACCCTGGCTGCTCGACCTCGTGACGTCCGGACGCCTGCACATCTCCCCGCTCGTCACCCACACGTTCGGCCTCAGCCGGATGGAGGACGCCTACGAGGTGTTCTCCCACGGTACCGACACCGGCGCCCTCAAGGTGGTCTTGCACCGCGAATAGAACATCCGGGCCCCGACCTGGACCGTGCGGGAGGCTGAGGCGGCCTATGCGCACGCCTTCGTGGGTGCGGGCATCGGCGCCGCCCTCGCCGGGATGCGGCCGATCGTCGAGTGCCCCACCAGGACGAGCCCGGCGGTGGTTCAGGGTTTGGTGAGAGGACCGGCGTGCAGGGCGTTGCGTCGGCGCCGGTACTCCTCCTCGTCGATCTCCCCGCGGGCGAGCCGGTCCCCAAGGATCTGCTCGGACGTCTGCGGCGCGGCGGGGGTGTGATCGTGCTCGTGAGACCGGTTCACAGCGCGGTAGATCAGCACTCCCACCGCGATGATCAGCGCCCAGAACACGACCATGCTGGCGGACATGGCGAACCAGCCCCATCCGCTGACGTCGTGGCCGTACCAGAACATCGCCACTCACCTGCTTCGGTTCTTTCGGCGATCGGGGCCGGACGCTGGGGTCCGGCGCCTCGAGGAACCCGTGTCCTCGTCTTCATCGTGCCTCTGCCGGGGTCGGCGTGCTGGGGTCGGACGGGCCCCGAGCGGGTGGGCCCTTCGGCCCCTACCGGGGTGCTGTAGGGATACGGGACGCCGTGGGTGCCGTCAATGCCGGCCGTGAAGCTGATCGCCGCCCCCACCACCTGGTCAGCCGCCGCGTCCCGGCCGATCCGGCCGTCTACGCCGACAAGCCCGGCCGTACCGCGCGCCTGAGGATCATCAACGCCGGCAGTGACGCCGCAGACCGGGCCGTCCTCGGTGGCCACGGGATGACGATCACTCACGCCGACGCACCGGCTCCGGCCGCGCGCCCACGGCCACGGCCACGGTGCGGCCGACATCACAGGCCGGGAGCACCCCAGAGGGGGAACCAGCGCGTCAGATCCTGCTCGATGCGCAGGTCGTCCTTGACTATGCTCCTGACCTGCAGTTCGAGCGGGTTGTCGCGCTTCTCGCCGGGCTGGGGTGCGAAGGGGTAGAACGTGCCGCGCTTGTAGAGGTAGACCAGGGCCAGGGGGCGGAGCTCGGCGTCGTGGAAGGCGACGAGGGAGCAGAGCAGTTGGGGACCGAATCCACTGTCCCGCAGGGCGGCGTTGACCGCGTGCAGGTCGTTGACGAGTGCGGGCAGGTCGTCCGGCCCGCGGCGCGAGAGCAGCCATGAGTAACCGTAGTCGTCGCGGCTGAACTCCACGGGCATACCGCCGCGTTCGGGGTCGGAGTCCAGCAGGGCCCGTACGTCCTGCTGGACTTGGCTGAAGGCGCCGCCTTCGATACTGGCGAAGCAGACCGAGCCCGCTCCGGTCGGTGTGAAGCCGACGGCCGCCTGGAGTGTGATCGCCGCCGAGGGCAGGCCGAAGAGCTGGTCGAGGTCGGGCTTGACCGGCTTGCTCCGTCCCAGCAGGGCATCGAGGAAACCCACGGGCGTTCAGCTCCTTCCTGTCGTTCCCGGTCGGGGCACCGCCCGCCGTTCCGGGTGGCCGGTACGGCAATGGGCGGCGGTCATGCCGTCTCGCCCAGCTCCGCGGAGATCTCCGCGAGCGCCTCCAGACGCCGCTCCAGGCTGGGATGGGTGGAGAACACCCTGGCCACCGCGGTGCCGGGCCCGAGGGCGGGGGTGAAGAAGAACGCGTTGAACGCCTGTGCGGTACGCAGGTCCCGAGTCGGGATACGGGCCATGTCGCCGGTGACCTTGGTCAGCGCCGAGGCCAGGGCGGAGGGCCGCGCGGTGAGCATGGCTGCGGCCCGGTCGGCGGCCAGTTCGCGATAGCGGGACAGCGCCCGGATCAGCAGGAAGCTGATCACGTAGACCAGGACGGAGACCGCCATGACGAGTGCGATCGCCGCCGCGGCGTTCTGGTCGCGACTGCGCCCGCCGAACAGCTGGGAGTAGAAGGCGAAACGGACGACGAGGCCCGCGAGCACGCCCAGGAACGAGGCGATGGTGATCACTGCGACATCGCGGTGCGCGACATGGGACAGCTCGTGGGCCAGGACGCCTTCGAGCTCGGCGGGTTCCAGGCGGCGCTGAAGCCCGGTGGTCACGCAGACGACGGCGTGGTCGGCGTTGCGGCCGGTGGCGAACGCGTTGGGCAGGTCCATCCGGGAAACGGCCACCCGTGGTTTGGGCATGTCCGCGGCGGCGCACAGCCGGTCGATGACGCCGTGCAACTGGGGCGCCTCCTCCCGGGTGACCAGGCGGCCGCGCATGGCGTACAGGGCGATCCGGTCGGAGTACCAGTACTGGGCGGCCAGCAGCCCGGCGGCGATGACGACCACCAGGACGACGGACTTGAGCAGCACGATCAGCGCGGCGACGAACGCCACGTACAGCAGCCCGAGCAGGAACATCGTGACCAGCATCCGGGCGGTGAGCTGCCGGTCGGGCTCGAATCGGCTGCGCATCGCCATCACCCCGGGATCAGGCCCTCGTCGGAGAGCAGCTTCCGAACCTGTGTGAGGCTGGTGTCCTCGTCAGGCAGGACCAGGTCGGACGGGGCGATCGTCCGGTCCGGCACGGGCGTGCCGTAGCTGCGCACCGCGTCCAGCAGGGCCGACAGGGCCCCGGCGAACACCGTCTCGTCGCCGGCGTCTGCCGCCGACTGCAGGGCGGTATCGAGCTCGTTGAGCCGGTCGAGGTGGTCGTCGGCGATCTCGTACTGGCCCTCGCCGAGAATTCGCATGATCATCATGTCGCCTCCTGGTCCGGCGGGCCCTTCTCGGCGCTCTTGCCTTCGACGGCCGGCGGGGTGGCGGACGCCGGGAGCCGGGCTTTCATCCGGGCCAGTTCCCGGTCCACGTCCTGGCCCGTGGCGCGCTCGAGTTCGGCCTGGATGTCGTCGCGGCCGGCCGGGAGGGTGGCGTCCTCCAGGGCTCCGGAGGCGAGCAGTTCGTCCAGTGCCCCGGCGCGGGCCTGCAGCTGTTGTGTCTTGTCCTCGGCGCGCTGCATGGCCAGGCCGACATCGCCGAGTTCCTCGCCGATACCGGTGACGGCCTCGGTGATGCGGGTCTGGGCCTCGGCCGCCGTGTAGCGGGCCTTGATGGTCTCCTTGCTGGTGCGGAAGCTGTCCACCTTCGCCTGCAGTCGCTGGGAGGCAAGGGTGAGTTTCTCCTCCTCGGCCTGCAGCACCGCCTGCTGGGCCTGCAGGTCCGTGAGCTGGGAGTCCACGGCGGTACGCCGGCTCAGGGCCTCGCGGGCGAGGTCCTCGCGTCCGGCCCCGAGCGCCCGCTGAGCCTGTCCCTCCAGCTTGCCGCCGGACTGGCGCAGCTGGTTGATCTGCAGGTCGACGCGCTTGCGGCTGGTGGCCACATCCGCCACACCACGTCGTACCTTCCGCAGCATCTCCTGCTGCTGGACATAGGAGTAGTCCAGTGCCTCGCGCGGGTCCTCGGCCCGGTCCAGGGCCTTGTTCGCCTTCGTCCGGAAGAGGGTGGCTATGCGGTGGGTGATGCTGGTCATAGCGGCCTGCCTCCTCTCGATCGGTGAGGAATCAGCCAGTCCGTGCCCCGTCCGCGGGACACCTCCAGGCTCCGGCGGCGTGGTCCGGGCCGCAACCCTGGTCCTGGCGTCGTTCACGGCCTTGACGGCAGGCACGGGCAACACCGCACACCCCCATCCTGCGCCTCCGGCGCGAGGCGTGCTGGTCGGGCGGCCATGGTCGCGAAGAGGCCGGAGGCTGCGCAGCACCCGGGGCGGCCGTCGGTCCCGGCCACGGCCCGATCGACGATCATGCCCGGGGAGTTCCCGCTTGCCCGCCCGCCGCCGCGATCGTCGGCGTCCGGCTGCTCCGGCCGAGGTCACGAGGCTCGGGGCCGGCCGGCGCGCACCGCCCGCCGCCTCCTGTGCCCGCGGCAGGACCGTCGGGGACTCCGCATCCGGTGCGGGAGCCGGAGCGGTCCTGCCGTGGAACAGTGGAACAGAGGCGGCACGGGCCGCGTGGTTCCCGCTGAGGTGCGCGCCGAGCGGAGGAGGACGCGATGAGTCACCCGGTGCTGGCGGGTATCGACGGGTCCGCGCACAGTGCGTCGGCAGCGGACTGGGCGGCACAGGAGGCCGCGCTGCGTGGTGTTCCGCTGCACTTGGTACAGGCCTCCCCGCCACTTCCGGGCACCCCCGTGCCGGTACCGGCCGCGGACAGGCTGCGCGACATGGGTGAGCGGATGCTTCAGCGGGCGGTCAGCGACCTCGGCGACCGCTACCCGGACCTCGAGGTACGGGGTGAACAGTCCGACAGCGCCCCGGTCTCGGCACTTCTCGCCGCCGCGCACGCTGCCGGCATCGTCGTCGTCGGTACGCGGGGGACGGGCGGTTTCGACGGACTCGCGGTCGGCTCCGTGGCCTTGCGGATGGCGATGGCAGCACCGTGCCCCGTCGTACTGGTGCCCCAAGGGCACCCCGGCATCATCGGGGACGCGTCGCACCCGGCACGCGACGCCGCCCGGATGGTGGTCGGTTTCGACGCGCACCACCCGGTCGGTGAGGTGGCGGACTTCGCGTTCTCGGCCGCCGAGTCGCGGGGATCCCGTCTGCGGGTGGTCCAGGCATGGGCCCTTCCGGCCGACTCCGTGTCCCCCCGGACTCTGGCGGTCACCGAGGAGGACCGCGCCACCTGGGAGGACCAGGAGGTCCTGCGGCTCTCCGACGCCCTGCGCGTGTGGCAGGAGAAGTATCCGCGGGTGGCCGTCCGCCCCGACGTCGTGCTGCTCCACCCGGCGGAAGCGCTCCTGAACACGTCCCGCGGAGCGGAACTGCTCATCGTGGGCCGCCGTACCGATCCGCAGGCGGTCGAGGGCAGGCTGGGGTCCGTCACCCACGCCGTGCTGCACCACACCCGCTGCCCGGTGGCGGTCGTGCCGCACGGTCGCTGAAGTCGGATCAGCGGCTGTGACGGCGATCCGGCAGAGGCCTGGCGCGGTCAGCCGAAGAACACCTCGAACTCGTCGTACAGCGACCGGTCGACCCGCTTGGTCTTCTCCGTGGCGTCCGCGAGGGGGACGCGGACGATGTTCGCGCCCTGGAGGGCGACCATCACGCCGAAGTCACCGTCATTGACCGCGTCGACGGCGTGCAGCCCGAAGCGGGTGGCCAGCCACCGGTCGAAGGCGCTCGGCGTACCGCCCCGCTGGATGTGCCCCAGGACCGTGGTACGGGCGTCCGTGCCGGTGCGTGCCGAGATCTCCTGGGCCAGCCACTCGCCGATGCCGGACAGCCGCACATGGCCGAATTCGTCAAGCGTCTGGTCCTTGAGCATCATCTGTCCCTCGTGAGGGACGGCCCCCTCGGCCACGACGACGATCGGCGCATAGTTGATCTTGAATCGGCTCCGCACCCACGCACAGACCTGCTCGATGTCGAACGGCCGCTCCGGGATGAGGATCACGTTGGCGCCGCCCGCGACACCGGCGTGCATCGCGATCCACCCGGAGTGCCGTCCCATCACTTCGACCACCAGGGTGCGCATGTGCGATTCGGCCGTGGTGTGGAGGCGGTCGATGGCCTCGGTCGCGATGCCGACGGCGGTGTGGAAGCCGAAGGTGTAGTCGGTGCCGGAAACATCGTTGTCGATGGTCTTCGGCACGCCGACCAGGTTGATCCCCTGCCGGCTCAGTTCGGTGGCCACTCCGAGCGTGTCCTCGCCGCCGATCACGACGAGCGCGTCCACGTCGTGCCCGGCGAGGGTGTCCTGCACGCGTCGCAGCCCGTCCTCGTGTTTGAGCGGGTTGGTTCGGGAGGAGCCGAGGATGGTTCCGCCGCGGGGGAGGATGCCGCGCACGCTGGAGACGTCGAGCGGCACCACATTGCCCTGGAGCGCGCCGAGCCAGCCGTCTCGCAGGCCGACGAGGTCAAAGGCGTACTCCTGGACGCCTTTGCGGACGACGCTGCGGATCACAGCGTTGAGGCCGGGACAGTCGCCGCCGCCCGTCAGCACGCCAACCCTCATGGCTTCCTCCCATCGGCTGCTCACCGGCCTGGTTGCAGCCTTCTCCGCGGTCGAATCCGCTGCCGGAGGTCACGGGACACCTCCTCTCCAGCCTCCCTCCGTTCGGTCCGCAGTGGCTACTCGACGGCCCGGGACCCGGGTGGCTCGCACGATGCCCCAAGGGGGCGCCGGGCTCGTGCGACCACTGCCTCATGGGTGGTCGTCGCTCCTTCGCGGGCGACGAGCCAGGCGTGCGCGACGACGGCGACGCGGTGACCGCACCGGTCCGGAGTGGCGGCGCCCGGTCGCCGAGGAGGCCACCCCGCCGTCTCGGCACGGCGCTCGCGTCACTCACCGAGACCGCTGCCGGCGCCTGACGCCGCCTGCCCGCAGCCGACCGGTAGCCCCTCCGCCGCGCCCGGGGTCCGGTGCGGCGAGAGACGGTGATCGAGCACCGTCGCGCTGTCCGGTGTCAGCCGTCGCCACCTCGGGGGGGGCGGCAGCGCCCCGGCAAAGCGCAATAGACCGATCGGTTTTCATTTTGTCCACTCGAGTAACCTCGCGGTATGACCACCGTAGGGAAGTCAAGTACCAGAGAGCGGCTACTGGAGGCGGCGGCCACGCTCACCTACCGAGACGGTGTCGGCATCGGCGTCGAGGCGCTGTGCAAGGCGGCGGGGGTGTCGAAGCGTTCCCTGTACCAGCTGTTCGAGAGCAAGGACGAACTGCTGGCGGCGAGCCTGGGGGAACGCGCCTCCGCCTTCGCGGCCGGGCTCCTGCCGGCGGCGGACGACGGCCGTCCACCCCGCGAGCGGATCCTGCACGTCTTCGACCAGCTGGAGGAGCAGGCGAGTGAGCCCGACTTCCAAGGCTGTCGGTACCTGGCTGCTCAGATCGAGCTCAAAGACCAGAGCCACCCTGCAAGCCAGGTGGCCCACCAGGTCAAAGAGAATCTGACCGCCTTCTTCCGCGCCGAGGCCGAACGGGGCGGGGCGAGCCATCCCGACCTGCTGGCCCGGCAGCTCAGCCTGGTCTTCGACGGCGCCAGTGCCCGCGCGGGGATCGGAGCCGACAAGCTGACCGGGCTCGTCACACCCACGGTGACCACTCTGCTCGACGCGGCAGGCATGCGCTGACGCACCCCCGGGCTGACGGCTCCCCGCCCCTGATTCCCGCAACCGGTGCAGGCCTCCAGCCTGTTCGCCGCCGCCCGCGAACCCATGATCCGCCTCCGCGACACGGTGAACGAGACCATCCATCTCTCGGTGCCCGACGCGCTGCACAGCATGGTCGTCGTCGACCGCGTCGACTGCGACCACCCCGTACGGACCTTCCACACCATCGGCGACACCTCACCGCTGCACGCCACAGCCACCGGGCACGCGATCCTCGCCCATCTCCCGCATCCCGAGGTCGACGAGTTCGCCACGGGCACGTTCGAGGGATACGGCGAGGAGACCATCACCGACCCCGAGGAGCTGCGCACGGAACTCCGGCGGGTCAGGGAGCGTGGCTACTCCGTCAACCACAACCAGTACCTCCAGGGGATCTGCGCCATCTCCGCACCCGTCCTGGACGGTGACGGCGTCCCGCTGGCCGCCGTGGCCGTCTCCCTGCCTGATTCACGCTTCGAGCCCGGTCGGCTCGCGGAGCTGGGGCGACTGGTGACCGAGACGGCGGCGGAGATCACCGCGCGCCACCTGCGCTGAGGGCGCCTTCGGCCCGGCCCGCCCTACGGCGAGGCAGGGCCCTCCCCGTGCCCGGCCAGGAGGACAGAGCGGCCGGGCACGGCGTGGCCCGCGCGGTGTGCGATGCGGCGAATGTCAGGGCAGGACCGCCGTCATCGCACAGGCACCGCGAGGTACTGGTACTCCAGGAACTCGTCGATCCCGACCCGGCCGCCCTCGCGGCCCAGCCCGGACTGCTTGACGCCGCCGAAGGGGGCGGCCGGGTTGGAGACGAGGCCGGTGTTGAGGCCGACCATTCCGACCTCCAGACGCTCGCTGACCCGCAGGGCGCGGTCCAGGCCCTCGGTGAAGACGTAGCCGACGAGGCCCCAGGGGGTGTCGTTGGCCCGGCGGATCACCTCGTCCTCGTCGTCGAAGGTGAGGATCGCCGCGACCGGGCCGAAGATCTCCGTGTCCATCAGGCGGCTGTCGGCATCGACGTCGGTGAGCACGGTCGGCGGGTAGAAGCAGCCCGGCCCCTCGGGCGTACGGCCGCCGACGAGCACCCGGGCGCCGCGCTCCACCGCGTCGGCCACCAGTTCCTCGACCTTGGCCCGTCCGACCCTGTCGATCAGCGGGCCGACGTCGACGCCGTCCCGGGTGCCGGGGCCCACGACCAGCGCGCCCATGCGCTCGGCCAGGCGACGCCCGAACTCCTCCGCCACGGAGGAGTGGACGAAGAACCGGTTGGCGGCGGTGCAGGCCTCGCCCATGTTGCGCATCTTGGCGACCATCGCGCCGTCGACCGCCTTGTCCAGGTCGGCGTCCTCGAAGACGACGAACGGCGCGTTCCCGCCCAGCTCCATCGAGGTCCGCACGACCGCCTCCGCGCTCTGGGCGAGCAGCAGGCGTCCCACGTTGGTGGAGCCGGTGAAGGACAGCTTGCGGATCCGGCCGCCGCGCAGGAGCGGTTCGCACACCTCCCCCGCACGGGAGGTGGTGACGACGTTCAGCACCCCGTCCGGCAGCCCGGCCTCCTGGAGGATCGCGGCGAGAGCCAGGCTGGACAGAGGGGTCTGCGGGGCCGGCTTGAGGATCATCGTGCAGCCGGCGGCGATCGCCGGGCCGATCTTGCGGGTGCCCATGGCCAGCGGGAAGTTCCACGGGGTGATCAGCAGACAGGGGCCGACCGGGCGGCGGGAGAGCAGCATGCGGTTGCGGCCGTCGGGCAGGACGCCGTGGCCGCCGTCGATACGGACGGCCTCCTCGGAGAACCAGCGGAAGAACTCGGCCGCGTACGCCACCTCGCCCCTGGCCTCCGCCAGCGGCTTGCCCATCTCGGCCGTCATCAGGTGGGCCAACTCGTCGGTGCGCTCGACGATGATCTCGTACGCCCGGCGCAGGATCTCGCTGCGCACCCGGGGCGCCGTACGGGCCCACGCCTCCTGCGCCCGGACGGCCGCCTCCTCGGCGCGCTGGGCGTCCTTGGCGCCGGCGTCGGCGACGTGGGCGAGGATCTCACCGGTCGCGGGGTCGTCCACGGGCATGGTGGCGCCGTCCGCGGCGTCCGTCCAGGTCCCGCCGATGAACAACTGCGTGGGTGTGTCGGTCATGACGTCTCTCCTGGTGGAACGGCTTGATCGGCGGCAGGGTCGAGGAGTTCCGCGAGGTGCAGGGCGCGGATGCCCCGGTCACCGGCGAGGTGGTCGATCTGGGTGGCGCAGCTGAAGCCGTCCGCGACGACGACGGTCGGCGTGTCCTGGTCGATGCCGTCGAGGCGTGGCTTCAGAGCCAGGTCGGCGACGGCCATCGATGTGTCGTAGTGCTGCGCCTCGAAGCCGAAGTTTCCGGCGAGTCCACAGCAGCCCTCGGCCTCGTCGACCTTGACCACACCCAATTGGCGCAGCAGGTCGGTGGGGCGGCTGCCCTTGAAGGTGGCGTACTCGTGGCAGTGGGCCTGCAGGACGACGTCGGCCGGCAGCTCGGGGGGCGTCCAGTCGGGGGCGGCCAGGTCGGTCAGGGCGCCGGTGAAGGTGTGGACGCGCTCCGCGACCCGACGGGCGGCGTCCGTGCCGAGGAGCTCGGGCACGTCACGCTTGAGGGCGGCGGCGCAGCTGGGTTCGGCCACGACGACGGGCCGCTCGTCACCGTTGTCGAGGTGGGCGACCGTACGGGCCATGATGCGGCGGGCGACGGACAGCTGGCCGGTGCTGACCCAGGTCAGGCCGCAGCACAGGCCGTCCTCCACCGTGCAGGGGATTCCCGCGTCGGCGAGCACGCGGCTCGCGGCGCCCGCCACCTCCGGACGAAACGCACGCGTGAAGCTGTCGATGAAGAGCACAGCCCTCGCTGATTCGCCGGTCTTCGCACCGCGCAGGACCCCGCGCGATGCGCGCCGGGAGGCGAAGGCCGGGATCCGGCGCTTCGTGGTCACCCCTCCCAGCCGGGCGAGCAGCTTGCCGACCGGTCCGCGCAGCAGCGCGTTGACCGGGCGGGCGGCGTATCCGGCCACGGCCGAGGTCAGCGGCAGCCAGCCCAGCGAGTAGTGGGAGCGGGGCCGGATCCTGCCCTTGTAGTGCTGGTGCAGGAACTCCGCCTTGTAGGTGGCCATGTCGACGCCGACCGGGCAGTCGCTGGAGCACGCCTTGCAGGACAGGCACAGGTCGAGGGCGTCGCGTACCTCCGTCGAGCGCCAGCCGCCCTGGACGAGGTCGCCCCGCACCATCTCCTGAAGGAGTCGGGCCCGGCCCCGGGTGGAGTCGGTCTCCTCCCCGGTGGCCCGGTAGCTCGGGCACATCACACCGCCCGCGTCGCTGCGGCAGCGGCCCACGCCGACGCAGCGGCGTACCGCGCCCGCGAAGCCGTCCTCGTCATGCGGGAAGGAGAAATCAGTCGCCGGGGGCTGGATCTGGTGCAGCGCGAGATCGGCGTCGAGCGGGGCCGGGGCCACGATCACGCCCGGGTTGAGCAGCCCCTCGGGGTCGAATACATCCTTGAAGGCGGTGAAGGCCCGGATCATGCGGTGGCTGTACATGACCTCCAGCAGCTCACCGCGCGCCCGCCCGTCGCCGTGCTCGCCGGACAGGGTCCCGCCGTGCGCGACGACCAGGGCTGCCGCCTCGTGCAGGAAGCGGCGGGCGGCAGTGCGGCCCACGTCCGTCGCGAGGTCGAAGTCGATGCGCACATGGACGCACCCCGCGCCGAAGTGCCCGTACATCACGCCGGTGAGTACATGGGAGGCGAGCAGCTTGCGGAAGTCCCGCAAATAGCCGGCGAGGTTCTCGGGCGCGACCGCCGAATCCTCCCAGCCGGGCCAGGACTCCCCACCGTCGACGAGGCGGGCGGCCAGGCCGGCCCCGTCTTCGCGGACTCGCCACAAGGAGCGCCGTTCGGCCGCGCTCTCCACGACCCGCCCGCCGGTCATCCGGCCCTGTGCCTTGAGCACGTCGAGGAGCTGGGCCGCGCGGGTGTTGACCGTGGCCTCGTCGTCGCCGTCGAGTTCGACATACAGCCAGGCCCGCCCTTCGGGCAGTCCGGTCACGGAGTCCGGGCCGCGGCGGGCGCGCATGGTAGCGACGATCGCCTCGTCCATGCCCTCCACGGCGGTGGGATTCCAGCGCAGGATCTCCGGCACGTCCTCGGCCGCGTCGACGACATCGTCGTAGCCGAGAGTGAGAAGCGTGGAAGCCTGTGCGGTCGCCACCAAGCGGACCGTCGCGGCGGTGACGACCGCACAGGAGCCCTCGGTGCCGACCAGGGCGCGGGCCATGTCGAAGCCGTGCTCGGGCAGCAGGTGGTGCAGCTGATAGCCGGAGACCTGACGGGGAATGCGGCCCAGCTCGGTACGGATCGGCGCCAGGTTGTCCGCGATCAGACGGCGTATGTCCGCCTCGAGACGGGCGACGAGTTCGGCGTCCTGCGGGTCCACCGCGTGCAGTCCGGTGCGGTCGGCGACAGCGCGCACGCCGTCGACCGTCACGATCTCCAGCGCCTCGATGTGCGAGCTGGTACGCCCGTGCCGCACGGACCGGTTGCCGCACGCGTCGTTGCCAATCATGCCGCCGAGCGTGCAGCGGCTGTGCGAGGACGGGTCGGGGCCGAAGGAGAGCCCGTGCAGGGCGGTCGCGCTCTGCAGTGCGTCGAGGACGACTCCGGCCTCGACACGCGCGGTCCCGCTGGCCGGGTCGATGTCCAGGATCCGGTTCATGTACCGGGAGAAGTCCAGGACAACGCCCGGCCCGACCGCGTTGCCGGCCATGCTGGTCCCGCCGCCGCGCGCGGTGATGGGAACGCCCGTCTCCTTGCAGGCCCGCAGCACCGCGACCACGTCGTCGGCGCTGCGGGGGAAGGCCACAGCCTGCGGGGGGACACGGTAGTTGGAGGCGTCGTAGGCGTACTGGCCGAGGGCGCCCGGGCCGGATTCCATCCGCAGGCCGGGAGCCGTCCTGGTGAGGCGGGCGGTCAGCCGCGCCACGCTATCGCTCATCGCGGCGATGCTCCTGAGGTACCGGCTTCCACCGCGGTCGCCCACGCCTGGAGGCCCTCGTCCACCGCCGTCTCGTCGATGACGAGCGCCGGGATCATCCGTACGACCTGGTTCCACGCGCCGCACAGCAGCAGGAGCAGGCCCTCGTCGATCGCGGCGCGCTGCACTCGGGCGGCGGTCTCGGGGTCGGGGCCGCCGTCCTCGGTGACGAACTCGGTAGCCAGCATCAGGCCCAGGCCGCGGACGTCGCCGATGCCCGGCGTGCGGTCGGCCACCGCCTCCAGGCCGTGGCGCAGCCGCTTGCCCATCGCGTCGGCGTTCTCGACGAGCCTCTCGTCGCGTACGACGTCGAGGGTGGCGACGGCCGCCGCG
This sequence comes from Streptomyces sp. NPDC033136, assembly GCF_055578235.1. NCBI lineage: Bacteria > Bacillati > Actinomycetota > Actinomycetes > Kitasatosporales > Streptomycetaceae > Streptomyces > Streptomyces sp. NPDC033136. The sequence goes on along the minus strand of NZ_JBVIPD010000007.1, from coordinate 233,510 downwards.
CAGGCCACGGCGTTGGCACCGTACGTGCCGCCCTGCGAGCCCGGCCACGCCTTCGCCATCAGCTCCTCGGAGGCGGCGATGCCGGACAGTGGGAAGCCGCTGGCCAGCCCCTTGGCGGTGACGAGGATGTCCGGGGTGACGCCGAAGTGGTCGTGGCCCCAGAAGCGGCCCGTGCGGCCGACACCGGTCTGCACCTCGTCGAGGATGAGGAGGAAGCCGTGCCGGTCTGCGCGTTCCCGCAGTCCTTCCATGAAGGCGCGGTTCGCCGGGACGTAGCCGCCTTCGCCGAGCACCGGCTCGACAATGATCGCGGCCGTGTCGGCGGGGGACGAGATCGTCTGGAGGGTGTAGTCGAGCTCCTGGAGGGCGAAGCGGGTGGCGGTCTCCTCGTCCCAGCCGTAGCGGTAGGCCGACGGAAACGGGGTGACGACCACGCCGCTCATCAGCGGGGAGAAACCGGAGCGGAAGCGGGTACCGGAGGTGGTCATGGAGGCGGCGGCGACCGTACGGCCGTGGAAGCCGCCGTGGCAGACGACGACGTTGGGGCGGCCGGTGGCCTGGCGGGCAAGGCGCAGCGCGGCCTCGACGGCCTCGCTGCCGGAGTTGGTGAAGAACAGGCTGTCCAGTCCGGCCGGCAGCACTTCGCCCAGCTTCTCGACGAGCTGCCGCAGCGGCTGGTGCATGACAGTCGTGTACTGGCCGTGCACCAGCGTGCCCACCTGCTCCTGCGCCGCCGCTACGACCTTGGGGTGGCAGTGCCCGGTGCTGGTGACGCCGATGCCGGCGGTGAAGTCGAGGTAGCGGCGGCCGTCCTCACCGTAGAGGTGGACGCCCTCGCCCCGGACCGCCACCACGGGCGTGGCCTGGCGAAGGTGCGGCGACAGTGCGGTCATGTTGTCTCCCGGCCTCGGTGCTCTGGCTGCTGCGGTATCCCGAGCATCTCCGCGGACCGGGGGTGCGCCAACGTGCGATCTGTCCGGTCGGGCCGCGACATCCGGACGTTGTGTCAGCCTCACCGGGGTCGTGCCGGGTGCCGATCGCTCACGGACCGCTCTTGCGCAGGTCAGCGACGCTTGTCACAGTGGCCGGGCACTCCCGGGCGCTGAGCCGTGCTCGAGCAGGGGACCCCATGGAGACACCGTGAACGACAACCACCCGGTCGGCCGTGGGCCCACCCGCGCACTCACCGTCGCCGACGTCCTGGCCCTTCCCGTGCTGGCAGCCGGACAGCCCCAGGTCGTCACCGGTGTGGCCCACCTAGAGCGGCCGGTCGGGTGGGTCCACATCACCGAACTGACCGACCCCGCGTCCTTCCTCAAGGGCGGCGAACTCGTCCTGACCACCGGAATGCCGCTCCCGGACGACGTGCCGGGCGTGCGCAGGTACGTCGACGAACTCGCCGACGTCGGGGCAGCTGCGCTGGTCATCGAACTCGTGCGTCGCTATCACCGCCCGCCGGACGCACTCGTGGACGCCTGCCGCCTGCGGGGCCTTCCCCTCGTCACGCTCGCCAAGGACGTCAACTTCCTGGAGGTCACCCAGGTCGTGCACGCCCTCCTGCTCGGCAACCAGGCGGACGCGATGCGCCGCACCCAGCGCATCCACGAGGTGTTCACCGCCCTGACCCTGCGCGGTGCCGGCCCGGAGGACGTGGTGCGCGCGGCGGCGGAGATGTGCGGCCGCACGGTCGTCCTGGAGAACCTGGTGCACCAGGCACTGATCTGCGAACCGTCCGGAGGCACGGTGGAGGAGGCGCTCACCGGTTGGGAACAGCGGTCCAGAGCCACCGGGGCCGACGACCACACGGCGGCATGCGGACCAGCCCGCTGGCTCACCGCACCCGTCGAGTACCAGGGCGAGCGCTGGGGCCGTGTGGTCATGCTCCCGGCCCGTGCCGACGGCCCCGCCTTCGGGCCGGAGGAGATCACCGTGCTGGAGAGGACCGCGATGGCACTGACCGTCGCCCGCCTCATCCATCACACCCCCTGGGGACGCACCGCACACCGAAACGCCCTGCGCGACCTGGTGGACCAGCGCCACCGCTCCGCCGAGGACGCCCGCGCCCGCTGCGCCGCACTGGGCCTGCCGTCCGACCGAAGCCGGTTCGTCGCGATTCTGGTGGACCTCCGCACAGACAGAGGGGGGACCGAGGCCGAGACCCGCCTGTTCCAGGAGCTGCGGACGGCAGGCGTCTCGGCCCTCGTCGGCGAGTTGGCCCCCGACCGCCTTGGCATCCTGCTGGCTCTGCGTCCCTCCCAACCCTGGCGCCCCATCGTCGAACGACTGTGCAGCACCGCGCTCATCCTGGCCCCCCAGGCAGTGGTGAGCATCGGCTCGGAGATCACGGACCTCTCCGACGCCGCCCGCTCGTTCCGCGAGGCGGCCCGCGTCGCCGAGGCCACCCCACCCGGCCAGCCCCTCCCCCCGGGCCGGTCCTTCCACGAGCTGTCCGACATCGGCCTGCACCGCCTGCTGTACGCCCTCCGCGAGGACACTCGCATCCAGGAGTACGCCGAACAGCAGCTCGGGCGACTAATCGATCATGACACCCAGCACGGCACCGACCTGCTGACGACCCTGCGCCACTACCTCGAAGCGGCCGGCAACAAGACCACCGCCGCACGCCGGGGCGGCCTCTCCCGCGAAACCATGTACCAACGCCTGCGCACCATCGAGCGTCTCCTCGACCGCGACCTGGAATCCGGCGAACAGCGCACCGAACTCCACGCGGCTCTCACGGCACTCGATGTGCTGCGAGCCCACTGACGGGGCACCAAGGCTACGAGAGGCACGACCGCACGGGCCTTACCGAGGACGCGCATCAAGTGGTCACGATCGCTGAACGCTGTCCTGTGTCAGGAGTCAGGTCCGGACCCGGGACAGCATCCTCTCCCGCCCGTCACACCCTCTCCCCTCCAGAAACACAGAGCATGCTAAGTGCCAGCACCCGGAGCACCCTGGATCAGACACCGGCCGCGGCACAGAGTGGCACGAATGGCCTTCCACCAGGCATGACTCCAGATCGAGGCCACAACCGTCGCAGGCCCTTACGCAATCCTCGTGGCTACGGCGCGAGCGGAGGCCGGCGCGCAGATGAGCCTCGCCTCGCAGTTTTGTGCCAACTGTAAATCCTCGTCACAACCCGTCAGCGCCGAACCCGGGGCATCCCCAGCCCGATCCACGAGATGATCTCCCGCTGGATCTCGTTGTTGCCGCCGCCGAAGGTGAAGATGACCGCCGAGCGATAGCCGCGTTCCAGTTCGCCGCGCAGGACCGCGCCCGCCGAACCCTCCTTCAGGGTGCCAGGGGCGGCGACGATCTCCATCAGCCAGGCGTAGGCGTCGCGGCGGGCCTCCGAACCGTAGACCTTGACGGCGGAGGCGTCCTGCGGGGTGAGGGTGCCGTCCTGGACCGCGCCGACCATCTGCCAGTTGAGCAGTTTCAGCGCGTCCAGCCGGGCGTGAGTGCGGGCCAGGAGACGGCGTACCCAGGGCAGGTCGGCGACGCGGCGGCCGTCGGCGAGCTTGGTCTCCATCGCCCAGCGCTGTACGTCGTACAGGGCGCGGATCGCCATGGTGCCGTGGGCTGCCAGGGTCACGCGCTCGTGGTTGAGCTGGTTGGTGATCAGCCGCCAGCCCTGGTTCTCGGCGCCGACCCGGCGGGAGACGGGCACGCGGACGTTCTCGTAGTAGCTGGCGGTGGTGTCGTGCGAGGCGAGGGTGTTGATGAGGGTGCAGGAGTAGCCGGGGGCGGAGGTCGGCACCAGGAGCATGGTGATGCCCTTGTGCGGCGGGGCCTCCGGGTCGGTGCGTACGGCCAGCCACACCCAGTCGGCCGTGTCGCCGTTGGTCGTCCAGATCTTCTGGCCGTCGACGACGTACGTGTCGCCGTCCCGTACCGCGCGGGTCCGCAGCGAGGCCAGGTCGGTGCCGGCGCCGGGCTCGCTGTAGCCGATGGCGAAGTCGATCTCGCCGGCGAGGATCTTGGGCAGGAAGTACGCCTTCTGCTCGTCGGTGCCGTACTGCATGATCGTCGGACCCACGGTGTTCAGTGCCATGAGCGGCAGCGGCACGCCGGCCTGGGCGGCCTCGTCGAAGAAGATGAACTGCTCCATCGCCGTGAGGCCGCGCCCGCCGTACTGCTTCGGCCAGCCCACGCCGAGCCAGCCGTCGGCGCCCAGCCTCCGGATGGTCTCGCGGTAGAACCGCTTCTGGGCGGCCGGAGCGCCGCGCCGGGCATAGGCGTTGTCCGGGACCAGGCCGGCGAAGTAGGCGCGCAGTTCGGTGCGCAGCCGCTGCTGCTCGGGCGTGTATTCGAGGTGCACGGCGCCTCCAGGGTCCCCGGACCGGTCCTGTTGGCGCACACCGTAGAACGTGTTTCAGAAATTGGGAATGGCCTTGCACCTCCGGTCGGTCACCCCACTGGCGGGACGGGGTGTCTTCTCTCGTGACGAGGTGTCTCCAGGTGCCGGGTCAGTTCAGCGTCGCGAGGAAGTCCGTGCAGGCACGCGCGCACGCACGGCAGGCCGCCGCCGAGTCCTCCGCTCCGGGCTGGCGGTCGAAGACATGTGCGGCCTCCAGGCACACGGACCGGCACCACTCCACCTGGATCCGGATGCTGTTCTCGTCCACCTGGTTCTGCTCGGACAGCACACGGCAGGTCGCGTCGCAGACCTCCGCGCACATGATGCCCTTGCGTCGTACGAGTTCCTGGTTCTCGGTGCCGTCGGGATCCACGAGGCTCGCACGCAGGGCGCACGCCCGGGCGCACTCGGTGCACGCCTGCGCGCATGCGAAGCGGTCCTCCAGGAACCGGAACAGCTCCTGCTGGGATGTCGTCGAAGTCACACCGCTCGGGTAGCCCGGGTCACCGCCGGTCAAACCCAGGGTTCCGCACCGCTCGCGGCCTGGTCCTCGCGGCCCGGGTGAGCCGGGTTCGCGGTGCGGACCAGGGGTACTCGCGTGCCATGAATACCGCATGGATGGAGATGGCCGCGGGCCGCGGCGCCCTCGGCATCGGGCTGGGTGTGGCGGGTGTGGTGGTCGTGGCCCTCCTGCTGGGGGCCTTCGTCCTCGGCTTTCGCACCAAGCGCAAGGAGCCGCCCGCACCGCGCCCGGAGGAGCAGCCGCGGCTGCCCGACGGGGGCCCGGTCCGCGAGACGAGTGAGCACCGTGAGCCCCAGGAGGTGCCGAGAAGCGAGGAGCGTCTGACGCCCCACGAACTGAAGGCGCACGGCAATCACAGCGGCCGGACGAGCCCGTCCCAGGAACGCCCCCGCTGGAACGAGGGCAGCAGCGGCTCGTTCGGCAGCGGCGGCTCCGGCGGCCGCTGACCCCCGCTCACGCGGCCCGTCCCCAGCCTCGCGTCGTGCGCAAGCACGCCCCTACACGTCGCACACAGGGAAGTGAGAACCATGACAGATCCCGCCCGCAGCACCCTGCCGCTGCCCGACTACGACCAGCTGCCGCTCGGTGGTCTGGAGAGCCGTGTGCGGTCGCTGTCCGCGGACGAGGTCGAGGAGTTGCTGGCGTACGAGCGGTCGCACGCCGACCGGCTGCCGGTGACCGAGCTGCTGGGCGCCCGGCTCGACCAGTTGCGCGCGGGCGCGGAGCCGACGTCCGGCGACCCGGGCGCCCTGCGGCCGGAGACGGGCAAGGGCAGCCGGGGAGGCTCTCCCGTGTCGCCCGCGACCTCGCCCGAGCCGTTCAGCGCGCCGCCGCACGGCACGCCCGACCAGCGGGGCAAGCCGAAGGGCGACCGCAGGTAGGACGCACCGCCACCCCGGCGGAATCCCCGCCGTACCGACAGAAGGGCCCGTGCCGACGCACGGGCCCTTTCCCGTCCGGCGCACGGGAAAGGGAGTGAGTTGGATCATAGGTCTGGGGTGCAGCGAGAGGCGGGGGCCGGCGTCTGCTGCCGGGGGTCGCGCATCAGACGTGACAGGTCCCGCCAGCCGGCCAGGACGTCAGGGAGACCCTGTACCGGGACATGCGAGGCTCGACTCCGCGGCCGGGCGGCATACTGATCTTGCACTGCGCGAAGACACTGCGCGAAGACCGGGCCGGACCACCGGAGAGGGGATGACGGGACGTGACCACCGAGGGAGCGAGCGGGTGGGGGACGCCCGACGAGCCGGACGGCGCTCCCCCACTCCCGGACGAGGTGTGGCTGAGGTTCCTCACGGACAGCGAGTCCGCCCTACGGGCCTCGGCGCCGAGGGAGCCCTCCGCCAGGGAGCGGGCGGCGGGGCGGCAGCTCCAGCCCCCGCACGCCGTCGGTGACCTGTGGCAGCCGGAGGATCTGTGGGTCCGCGTGGCCTGGCGGGATCTGGACCGGCGTGGCAAGGTCCGGCGTGTGGGGCGGGTCGTCGCCACCGCTGCCGCCGTCGCCGTGGCCCTCGGGGCCTGTTCCCTGCTGTCCACCGGCACGGGCCCGGACAGCAGGCCCGGGCAAGGCACCGTCCGCCAGGTCGAGGAAGCGACCGCGCCTCTGCCCACGGCCACTCCCTTCCCGTCCGGCTCGCCCTTCCCCGAGGCGCCCAGGTAGCCCACGCGGGACGGGGACGGTCCCGCCCAGCCGCCCCGGATGAGCTCACAGACCTGAGGGGTCCTTTCACCATGCCCGCCCGGGTCGCACGGCCTGGCGCCCTGCGACGCACGGCACCGAACCCCGCGGCCCGATCGGACGCTCGTGATGAAGGGACCCCTGGGGCCTGCACACCGACCAGGCCGGCATCCCGCCGTCCCGCCCGTCCCGCTGCCCGCGCTCGTCCTGACGGCCGTCACCACGAGGAACGGCGGCCCGGCGCACGGTCCGACGGCCACCAAGGCACCGGCCAGGTACACCATCGGCCTCCCGCCGAGGCATCCGGACAGCGCGGACAGCGGCCCCTCAGCCCGTCTTCCACCCCCGCCGCGTGTCGATCCGCTCCCACTCCGCCTCCCACTGCGCCATGCGCCGGCGGTCCAGCGCCAGGCGGGTCAGCCGCGCAGCTCCCAGGACCGCCCCGCCCGCGAAGGCCCCTGCCAGCGCGCCGCCCATGGCGGTGTGGAGCCAGGCCTCACCCTCGGTCACCGGTGGGGTCGTGATGTCCCCGCCGCGGTTCACCCACACCTGGACCGTGCTCCCCGCGGGGGTCCTGGGCGGTACCCGTGCCTCATCCTTGTGAGTCGAGCCGTCCGGAGCGGTCCACCGCACCTCGCCCCACACCCGGTGGTCACTCGCCGCGCGGGCCGGTGACGGGCCGGGCGCGTCCTTGACCAGTACCGCGGGGACCTCGCGGCTCTCGGCCCGCTGGCGTTCGACGGCCCGCTCGACCGCACCCGCCGCCAGCAGCCCGGCGATGAGCCCCCCGAGCAGGGCGAGCCCCCAGCCGGCGAGCACGACCCAGGCCTCGACGACGTCGACGCGCCGCTTGAGCGCGTTGTGTCGCCACCGCCACCATCGCACGGTCGTACGCTCTGACGCTTTCATCGGCCGACACCCCCTCATGAGCACCGGCAGCACCCTTCCAGTGTGCTCCCTTCACGGCCGGACGGCGCTGTCAGCCGGCGGTCGTCACCGGCCACCGCCTCCAGGGCCGGTCGTCCACGCCCGTGCGGACATCGGACACCCCTGTCGCCGCGGTGGCCCGAGGAGAGGTCTTCCGGCGCGTCACGGCATCGTGCTCTGGGCGCTGATCAGCTCGGTGACCGCACGCAGCCCGCCGTGCGCGAGGGCGGCGCGCTGCCGGTCCGCGCCGGTGCCCTCCTGCAGGAGGCGGTGGACCAGGGACGTGACCTGACGGCTGTCGCCGGACGTGTCGAGGGCGGGAGCGACGTGCCGCAGGAACTCGTAGAGCACGTCGCCGGCGCGGTGCGGTGCGCCGTCGGGGTCGATCAGGGTGGCGCCGAGGCCGTGCCGGGCGGCGTGCCACATCGAGGCCTGCAGGAGCTCCGGGGCGCAGTAGGGCGTGGGCGCGTCGGCGGCGGTCTCGGCCAGGGCGGTCTCCACCATGGCCCGGATGACGGCGGCGAGCATGACCGCCTCGTCCGCGCGCAGTTGGACGTCGAGGCACCGCACCTCGATGGTGGGATAGTTCGCCGACAGGCGGGCCTGCCAGTAGAGCTGACCGGTGTCGGAGATCAGACCGGCCTCCAGCAGCCGCTCCACGCGGCGGTCGTAGTCCGCGGCGTCGCGGAAGTGCGGGGGCATACCGCTGACCGGCCAGCGACTGAAGATCACCGTGCGCCAGCTTGCGAAGCCCGTGTCGTGGCCGTCCCACAGCGGTGAGTTCGCGGCCATGGCGGTCAGCGTCGGCAGCCGGACCCGGATCCGGTTCAGGACCTGCACGCCCGCCTCGCGGTCTGGCACCGCGACGTGCACGTGCGTGCCGTTGACCAGCTGCTCCGCCACCAGCTGCGGCGCCTGCGTGACCATGGCGCGGTAGCGGGCCTGGTCGGTGACGGCGATGGGACGGCCGTGCCGCACCGGCGGTGTCCCGCACACCCCGATCCGGCAGCCGTGCTCCTCGGCGGCCCCTCCGACGGCGTGCCGCAGCCGCAGGAGATGGCCTCCGACCTCCTCCAGGGTGCCGCACACGGGGGTGGCCACCTCGACCTGCGCCTGGAGCAGCTCGTACTGCACCTCCTGGTCGGCCACCAGACGTCCCACGCCCGCCGCGGCGCGCACCTTGTCCGCCTGGGGCACCGGCAGACCCGTGACCGGGTCGAGCAGCAGGTACTCCTCTTCCACGCCGATCGTCGTCATCGACCACCCTCTGTTCCGCCCGGGGGCCGGGCCGGATCCCGGTGCGCCGGGCCGGCGCACCTCACGCAGCGAGTGGCACGCGCGTGTGCTACCCGAGTGCCGCGACCGCTCGCGGACAAACCATGACACAGACGCAGAAACCGCTTGCACCGAAAAGGGTACGCGGGCTCGCCCTGTCGCCGAGCCGTCCCTCGACCGCGATCATGAAGGTTCTCGCCGGGCCGGCCCGGACGCGTCGGCCCCGCCTCCGTCACCGCCACCGTCACGCGCCGTCGTGCGCCAACGGCGTTCACCCCGCCGCCCGGTCGAATGGATCATTCCGCCGTTCGGCTCAGGGGCACGCCGCATCGGGCGAGGGCGACGAACCGGAAGAGCTAGGTTCCTCCCGGTCGGATGACCCGTCACGCATCGCTGCTGCCGATAGAGGACTGATGGCGACACACACTGAACCGGTTGCGCCGGTACCCGCGGTGGAGCGCCGCGGCAGAGGGAAGGTGGTCGTCTCCTGGATGACGACCACCGATCACAAGAAGATCGGGCACCTGTACCTGATCACGTCGTTCGGGTTCTTCCTGATCGCCGGGGCACTGGCGATGGCCATCCGGGCGGAGCTGGCCCGGCCGGGCCTGCAGATGCTGTCCGGCGAGCAGTACAACCAGGCGTTCACCATGCACGGCACGATCATGCTGCTGCTGTTCGCGACGCCCACGTTCGCCGGCTTCGCCAACGCCGTCATGCCACTGCAGATCGGCTCACCCGACGTGGCCTTCCCGCGGCTGAACATGCTCTCGTACTGGCTGTTCCTGTTCGGCGGCCTGATCGTGCTCGCCAGTCTCCTCACCCCGCAGGGGGCGGCCGACTTCGGCTGGACCGCGTACACCCCGCTCAGCGGTGGTGAACGCACCCCGCAGATCGGCGGAGACCTGTGGATCATGGGGCTGGCGCTGTCCGGCTTCGGTACGATCCTCGGCTCGGTCAACTTCATCACCACCATCATCTGCATGCGCGCACCCGGCATGACCATGTTCCGGATGCCGATCTTCACCTGGAACGTGCTGCTCACCTCGGTGCTGGTGCTCCTGGCCTTCCCCGTCCTGGCCGCCGCGCTGCTCGTACTGGAGGCAGACCGGCGCTTCGGCGCCCAGGTGTTCGCCGCGGAGAACGGGGGCGCCGTCCTGTGGCAGCACCTGTTCTGGTTCTTCGGCCACCCCGAGGTCTACATCCTGGCGCTGCCGTTCTTCGGCGTGATCACCGAGATCATCCCCGTCTTCGCCCGTAAGCCGATCTTCGGGTACACGGGGCTGATCGGCGCCACCATCTCCATCGCCGGGCTGTCGGTGACAGTGTGGGCACACCACATGTTCGCGACCGGCGCGGTGCTGCTGCCGTTCTTCTCCTTCATGACGTATCTGATCGCGGTGCCGACGGGTGTGAAGTTCTTCAACTGGATCGGCACCATGTGGAGAGGCTCGCTGTCGTTCGAACCACCCATGCTGTGGGCGGCCGGGTTCCTGGTCACCTTCCTCTTCGGCGGCCTGACCGGCGTCGTCCTGGGCTCTCCGCCGCTCGACTGGCACGTCACCGACAGCTACTTCGTGGTCGCCCACTTCCACTACGTGCTGTTCGGCACCATCGTGTTCGCGATGTTCGGCGGGTTCAGCTTCTGGTGGCCGAAGATGACCGGCACGATGCTCGACGACCGCCTGGAGAAGATCCACTTCTGGACGCTGTTCATCGGCTTCCACATGACGTTCCTGGTGCAGCACTGGCTCGGGGCGGAGGGCATGCCCCGCAGGTACGCCGACTATCTCGCCGCCGACGGTTTCACCGCGCTCAACACCGTCTCCACGATCGGCGCCTTCCTCCTCGGCCTGTCCACGCTGCCCTTCCTCTACAACGTGTGGCGGACCGCCCAGAAGGGCGAGAAGGTCGAGGTCGACGACCCCTGGGGATACGGCCGGTCGCTGGAATGGGCCACTTCCTGCCCGCCGCCCCGCCACAACTTCGTCACCCTGCCGAAGATCCGCTCCGAGTCGCCCGCCTTCGACCTGCGCCACCCGTACGTGGCGAGCCTGGACCAGGCGGAGAACACCGGACGGCGCGATGTCACGGAGGCCGAGGGGCACAAGGGCGAACGGCCATGACACACCGCGGACATGAGGCGTCGGCCGGCGAACAGGGCAGCGCTCTGGCCCACGAGGCCGAGGGCTACCTCCTCGCTCGGACCCACCGCGACCAGGCCCGGCGGGAGGCCGAGGAGCTCTGCGCCCGGATGCCGTGGCTGACCACGGCCCAAGCGGAGGAACTCACCGGCCACTACGTCCGCCAGCGCCTCGGCACCACCCGCCGACTGCTGCTCGGCACGGTCCAGCGGGCCGCCGAGCTGCGGCAGGAGTACGAGGACCGCTACGCCCGTCTCCGGCGCGACCTGCTCAGACGCCACGCGGCCGGGGCCTGCGCCGTCCTCGCCTGTGCCGCCGGGGTGAGCGCACTGACCTGTGTGCTCACCCGCTGACGGCCCCGGTCACCGGCCGTGGGCGTTTTCACGGGGCAGGAGCCCGGCACCGGCGTGGCGGCCGGGGCGAAACGGGCGTGGCGCTGCCCGGGGCTGGGGCCGTTCCGGGCGGCCGGGCCCCGGATGCCGATGGACGAGCAGCGGAGCGGACGCCGTCCCTGAGCCCGGGATCGGGATCGGCGCCGATCAGCCCGTAGGGACGCGCAGGGCCAGGACAGCGACATCGTCGTCGTTGCCGTAGGGGCGGACACGGCGCAGGAGCTGGTCGGTGAACGAGGCCAGGGGGCGGTGGGCCAGAGCGGCGGCGTGCTGGCGCAGCCGGTTCAGTCCCGCGTCGAGGGTGTCGCCGGGCGCTTCGATGAGGCCGTCGGTGTACAGCACCAGGGTCGATCCGGGCGCAAGCAGCGCGGTGGCGTCGGGGCGCAGGGTGCCCGTCTGGGTGCCCAGGAGGATGCCGTGTCCGTCGGTGAGGTAGCTCGCCAGGCCGTCCCTGCTGATCAGCAGCGGCGGCGGGTGGCCGGCGTTGGTCCAGAACAGCCGCCAGTGACCGTCCTCGGCCTTCTCGATCCGGGCGAAGATCATGGTGGCCATGTCGACGTCGGTGATGTGCTGGATCGCCTCGTCGAGGCGCTCGACGATCCGGCTCGGGGGTTCGTGCTGCGACCAGGCGTAGGCGCGGAGCATGTTGCGGACCTGCGCCATGCCGGCCGCCGCCTCCAGGTCGTGGCCCACGACGTCGCCCACGGCCAGGGCGGTGGAGGCGTCGGCCAGGGGGAAGGCGTCGTACCAGTCGCCGCCGACCTGGGAGGCGTCGGGTGCGGGCAGGTAGCGGACCGTCATCTCCAGGCCGGGCACGCCCGGCATCTGGGGCAGCAGATGGTTCTGCATGGTCTCGGCCACCATGCGCTGACGCTGGTAGAGGCGGGCGTTGTCCAGCGCCAGTCCGGCCCGGCGTGCGATGTCCTCGATCAGGGGGAGGTCCACGGAGGTGAAGGCCGCCGGGTTCTCGTCGCGGCCCAGGGTGAGGGCTCCCAGGACCGCGCGGGTGCTGCGGATGGGGGCGATGGCCGCGGAGTGCATCCCCGTGGCCTCGAACAGACGGCGCTGCTCGACCGCTGTCCCGGAGTCCGGTGGCCCCTGGTAGGTCTGCGGGCCCGCCAGAGTTGAGGCGACGCCGCGCAGCGCTCGGGACAGGGGCATCGGCGACTCCTGGGAGATCGGCGGCATCGGCCCCTGCAGATCTTCGTGGTGCACGAGGGTGTCACCGCTGGCGTGGACCACGACGGTGCGCCACACCTCGTCGCGTTCGGTGATCAGGTCGACGATCGCCCAGTCCGCGAGCCGGGGCACGACCAGGGCCACCAGCCGCCGCAGCGCCTCGTCGACGTCGAGGGTGGAGGTCAGCTGGGCGGTGGTCTCGGCCAGCAGGGCCAGCCGGTGCAATTCCGACAGCGGCTGGGCCGACGGCTCCGGCTGCGGGCCGACGTCCTGCGGATGTTCGGGGGTGTGGAAGACGACGAGCGTGCCCATCTGCAGGTCGCCGATGGCGTACGGGGTGATCAGCCAGGAGATGCGCAGCAGCGAACCGTCGGCACACGCGAAGTAGTCCTCGTCGGCCTGGGCCGTGCGTCCGGCGTGGAACGCCTGCCGCATGCCGCACTGGGTGCGCGGCAGCGGCTGCCCCTGCGGGCCGCGGTGCAGCAGGTCGTGCGCGTCGTGGCCGAGGAGTTCCCGGGCGGTCCGGCCCACCAGGTGCTCGGCGCGGGCGTTGACGGCGAGGATGCAGCCCTGCTCGTCGACGACGTAGGCGCCGGCGCCGATGGCTTCCAGCACGCCGGTCATGACCGCGGAAACCGCCGGCAAGGGCCCCCCGCGAACGGTCTCCGTACCCTCCGGCCCCACCATCGCGGCCTCCTTGCTGATCGCGCCGGCACCCGGTCCACCGGCATGGTGCTTGGCTTGCCTTCCCCGTATGCCCAAGCGCGAGGGAAATCCACGTCACCCGGCGGCCCGGCTCCGCGGCCACCGGAGTGCCCGCGCCGGGCTGCTCCCCGGCCCTCGGACTCCCGGCCCTCGGGGGTGCGGCGCTCAGGGGTGCGGCGCTCAGGGGTGCGGCCCTCGCCCTCGGCGTACTGCCGGTGTGTGGCTCGGGCGGGGCCGGCCAGGGCGAAGTTGACCGACGTGGCTGGTGAGGTTGGCCCAGCCGGTCTGGTCGAAGAAGCTCCGTTCGACGCCGTCGGCCGTGAGAGAACGGCTCCCGGCTGGGATCGCCGCGGTGGGAGCGGCGGGCGTAATGAGGACGTCGTACTGACCGTCGGCGAAGAACCGGTGCCACGTCTGCTGGAGCCGGAGGCGCTCCTCGCTGGCGCGGAGCCAGGAGCGGTGTGTCTGCGTGCGGTGGCGGAGGATGGCGGCCTGTGTGCTCGCGTCGTCCGTGTGCAGGTCACGGGCGGCGGCGAGTTCGGCCGCGTCGGCGGCATCGTCGGTGGCGGCCTGCTCGAAGAGGCGGCGGGATTCGGCGAAGCCGACCGACCCCGCAGTGCGGTGGACACTGGCGCCGGCGGAGGCGAGTGTCCCTTCGAGGGAGGCGACAGCATCGGCGATGTTGCGGTCGACGGGGCAGCTCGCGTCGTCGGCCCACGCCGCCACACGGAGCTGGCCGATCGGGCGCTGCGCTGTGGGCAGCGTGACGCTCCAGGGGTTGTTCCCGTCGGGTGACGGTGTCGTCAGTGCGGCGAGGAGCAGGTCGAGGTCGCGGGGGTGGCGGGCCAGGAGGCCGGGGTGACCATGTCGCTGCTGGTGATCCATCCCGGCGGGCGGGGATGTGGCTGCGGGCAGCTCCTGTCCATGAAGCCCTCGGGCCCGGTGACGGGCTTCGCTGGCCTCGCGGACGGCGGCATCGAGGTACTGGCGGGTCACGAACCGGCCGTCCCGGATCTCGACGGCTCGGCGGTAGAGCCGGATCGAGATGCGACGGAAGCGGCGCCGCTGGGCCGGGTCGACCCTGTCGATCGGCAACGATGATCTCTGTCGCCCTGTTCAGGCTCCAGGCTTGAGCCGAGCGCTCCCCATGGCCGGGCAGGTCGACGGCGACTACCGGGAATTCGTCCCGGAGTGCAGCAAGCTGCACGCTCCACTGCCCCGCGCTGAAGCGCGTCCCGTGAACGAAGACTATGGGCACTGCATCCGCTGCCGTCATCACTTCCCCCAGGGGGTACCGTCCAGCCGACTTTACCGGCGCGGTCTCCCTCGCGATCAAGGGAGATGCTGGAAGTGTCCTACCAGGCAACTGTGGTGCTTAGTCAAGCGAGTTCATCGGTGGACCGTCGTCGGTAGTGGCTGCGTCGGGCTGTCGCCTGGTGGTGTCTGCGCCAGGGGGACCAGTGCGGACTCGCCTACTGGGAGGACACAGCCGCCTCCGGCGGCCGGATCACCGACATGTCCGCCTTCGACTCGATGTGGAACACCATCACTGCCCCAGTACGGCTCCGACAGCCTGGTCCACTTCGAGCCGATGAACGAACCCCACAGTTACAGCGCGTGGTTCTGTAACGGCGACAACGCTGTCGGCGCGGCAGTCCAATTCACCCTCAGCGACGACGCCTCCGCCACCGGCACCGGCTGTCACAACCGGCTAGGTGGCACGCTGCCGCTGGTTGTGCTGACGAATGGCGTGATGTCGACTGTCGTGGTGAGCAGTAGTTCTGCGGTGTCGATCGCTGCGACCGAACCGCGCTGCTTGGCCAGTCGCTCGGCGTGGGGGGCCAGCCGGACGTCCGGGCCTTGACGGACCGGGGTGACGTCGAGGTGGAGGGTCACCTCGTCCTGTCCGCGGAATCCGGCGAGGTCGATCGTCCACGGCTCGCCGCACCAGAACAGGTCGTCGAACGGTTCCGCGTCGGGCCGGCTGATCTGTGCGACGTCGCCGACCAGGGTGACACGGAGCACCGCCCGTTCGGCATCGTAGGGAATGGACCGTATGGTCAGCTGGTACCGGCTGCCGTGCTCGCGGATCTCGGCCCGGGTGGGGGCACTTGCGCGGCCGTTGAACGACCGAGGAACACCTCGCCTACCGGAAGCGCCCCGGACCAGGGTGACCTCCACGGGCGACGCCGGGTACTCCACGGAAATGGTGTGCCGGCGCCAGCTCCTCGTGCTCGTGTCGAAGACCTCGACCGTTCCCGCCGTTTCGGCCAGTGCCAGCGGGGCGCCGTCCCTGGTCACGATCTCGGCGTCGCTGAGTACGAGGTGGCGGCGCCCGAAGAGGGTCGGCGTCCAGGCCCGTAACGCCTGGTCGGGATCGAGCACGAGCACGTGGAACCGTCCGGCTGTTGGTGCGGTGAAGGTGACGGCCGCGCCGCCCGGCTCGACGGTCACCACCAGCTGCCCGTCGGCACGCTCAGCGTGCGCCGTGCTCTGGTAGCTGCCCGGGACACACACCTGGGCCGGCAGGCCCGGGTGAGCGTGCATGACCAGGATCGGGGTGCCGTCATCGGCCGTCAGCTCGGTGAGCACGTTGGCTGTGGCCCAGCGGATCCGCAACCCGCCTACGGACAACCCGACCGGAAGGCACCACAACGCACCGGGCGGCACATCGACGGGCTGCGGCGGGAAGACGACCGGTGCACCGTCATCCAGCCGGATCGCGAATCGCACACCGGGCACGGTGGCGAGGGGCTCGACTGCCTGGTGGTTGCTGACGAAGACGAAGCCCTCCGTGCCGTCGCTGCGCAGGCACCAGCGCAGTCGCCGGTCGTCCCGGTTCGCCGGGCTGGCGGCGTCTTCGGGGAAAGTCGTCACCATGCCCGCCAGCCGTGAGCCGAAGGCCTCGAGGAAGCTGTGCTGCTGCGCGAGGCGGCGGAAGCTCTCCCGCACCCGCAGATCGCGACCGACAGGGGCGCCGAAGTCGTAGTTGAATCTGGGCAGGTCGTTCGGGTAGCCGGTGGCATGCGATTCCTGCAGCCCGTCGGCGGTGTCCGGATTCGTTCCGCCGACATACATGTAGTAGCCCTGCCACACCGAACCGCTGCCGAGCTTGACGTGCGCGACCGCGGCGATGTCGAGAGCGGATGGGACGGGCCGGCGGTGGTAGGCAACGGCCATGCCGCCGCCGAGCTCACAGGTGGCCGGTGGCAGGTCGGAGTGCTTCTGCCCGGCCTTGCCGGTCCAGTTGGCGTCGGCGAGATCCTTGCCCACTCCCGGATCGTCCCACTGGTCGGTGAAGAAGAAGTGGGTGCGGAACGAGTCGTCCCATCCCTCGTGGGCGTCCACCCAGAACCCTTCGGAGTAGCCGGAGTACACCGGGAAGACCTCGGGGATCGGCAGTTGCGCATTGCCCCAGCCGGTGGCTGTCCACAGCGGTGGGTTGATGCCCGCGGCCTGTGCCATCGCCTTGAGGGTGCGGATGTGCCGGGGATTGTCGTACAACTCGTTCTCGATCTGGACCGCTATGACCGGCCCTGCGGGCGCGCACAGCGGACCGAGCTCGCGGCCGAGGTGGCCGAAGTACCGCTCGACATCGGCCAGATATCCGGCGGAGTCGGTTCGCCTCGCTTCATGCTTGGCAACGAGCCAGTCCGGGTGGCCGCCGTGGCGAACCTCTCCGTGGCACCACGGTCCGATTCGGACGATCACCGGGAGCCTCTCGGCGGCGCACAGCCGGAGGAACGCACCGAGGTCACGATCGCCGGTGAAGTCGGGGTCGGAGTCCGGCAGGGGCTGATGGTGATTCCAGAAGACGTACGTCGAGACAAGGTTCACTCCGCCGGCCCGGAGCAGTTCGAGAGCCAGCCGTCGGCGCTCACGGTTCAGCCGGCTGAAATGGATCTCGCCGCTGATGGGAAACCAGCGGCGGCCGTCGCGCAGCAGCGATCGGTTGGTCACGACCAACCCGGACGCAGGATCGCTTGCCTCCGAAGTCACGACGCGCTCGGCGGCGGGTGACGGGCGATGGCGGATGCGGTAAGCGGCAGGTGGCCTGGGCGCGCCGACGGTGGGAACAGGGACGGAACTCATCGCAGGCCCCCGGCTGCTTCGAGCTGATTGATGAGGTCTCGGGCCGGCTCGTGACCGGGATCGGCGACAAGCACGGCGTCAAGCTGATGCCTTGCGGCGACGGGATCGCCTGCCAGCAGGGCAAGTTGTGCACCAAGCAGCTGGACCGTGATGTCGAGGCGTCGTTGCGGATCCTCGTCGAAGAGAATCAGCGACGGCAGCGAGGTGGCGAAGTAGTCGATGACGGCCGGTGTCCGGGCGAGCTGCTCGGCATGCCGGGCCAGGCCGGTCATCAACTCGTCGGCGTATTCGGACTCACCCAGCCGGCGAGCCGCCAGAATCGAGTAGTAGGTGTTCTCCGAGAAGTCCGACGGGCTCATCTCGGCGAAGTCGCCTCGCGATGCGGCAGCCTCCCGCCAGTACCGCTTCGCGTTGTGGTGATCTCCTGCCGCGTCCAGGGCGATGCCCATCGCCAGGAACAGCCGGGCCGGACTGCCCAGTGGGTGGCGCCTTTCACCGAGCGACCCGGGTGGGTTCAACGCAGCTTCGACGTGCGTGACGGCCGCCGCGGTGTCGCCGCGTGCCAATGCCTGCTCCGCCAAGGACAGTCTGGTCCGCTCCCAGGCCCGCAGCACCTGGCCCTCTCCGCCCTCCCACGGCTGGAAACGGCGATTTACCAACATCTCGAGGGCCTCGCCGGCTCGGCCGACGGTGACCAGCAATTGGGCGTACGCCACCGCCAGGTCGTCCCGCTCGACAAGCGCCGACGGAAACTGCTCGAGCCGGTGGAGGCGGACATCCACCGGCACCCCGATGCGCTTGAACAGCTGGTCGGACTCGGACAACAGCCGGGCATCTCCCGGTGCTTGCCGCACCGCCTGTTCATACGCCGCGGTGGCCGCCTGCGGATCGTGCCGGTGGTTGTAGGAGGCGACCGCGATATTGCGCCACACCACGGGGTCGGAGGGATCGAGGGCGACCGACTGCTGCCAGTGGCTGATGGCGTGGTCGACCCGGTTGTGGGCGTAGTACCAGTGGCCGAGCAGCGCGGCCGCTGTGGCGTCGGCAGGGTCGGCCGCCAGCGCGGCCTCCAGCGCAGCGACGTCGTCGAGGCGGGAGAGGAAGTTCCAGGTGCGGTCTCCTGAGCGCGCGGGCTCGCGCCGCAGCCGCGTGCGCCGCGTCGCCGAGGCGGTCCGCGGCCACCGCGGCGTGGTAGTCGGCGACCACCGCGCAGGCCGTCTGGCCGAGCGGGCGATGCGCATCTGCGGCGCGGGTGTCGTCGAGTAGTTTCCATGCGGTCCGCGACTCGCCGATCCGGGCGTATTCGACCGCCAGGTCGAGCAGCGTCTGCGCCTCCGTGTGGCCGCGGGTGGTGTCCAGGCGGCCTGCCAGATGCAGCGCCCAGACGTCCAGCGGGTCAAGCGCCAGCGTCTCGGCGAGGCGAGGAACTGCTCGGCCTGCGCGATGTGCTCCACGCGGCGCAGCAGCACCGGCGTCGGCCCGATGGTCGTAGCCGCCGAAGAAGTCCCCTTGCGAGCCAAGGCACATGTACGACGTCGGAACCGGGATGTTGCGGGGCCAGTCCAGCCGGTCGCCCGGCACGCGGCGCGGGCTGTCCGGGCGGCTGTCCAGGTCGCGCCGACTCGGATAGTCGACCCCGTAATACGAGCCCGTTGCCACCGGAAAGGTGCTGATCGCCCGTTTCGCGTGATCGGCGACCACGGAGACGTCGGAAGGAAAGAACGACTGGTAGTCGGCGTGCACCCGGGCACCACCCCGCCCGCCGACCATGGCCCGGCGAGCCCGACCAACGCCGGTTTGATGACCGGATTGGCATAGAACATCGGGTAGCCGGTCCGTTTGTCGACCGCGACCTGGATCCGCCCACCCAGCTCAGGAAGAATCAGCAGGCGCAGGTAGGCGTTCTCCAGATGCAGCCCCAACCATTGGCGGTCGGTGCGGGCCTCCCCAACTCGATCATGAAAGGGCAAAGGAAACACCCGGCCAGAAGATCCCTGATAAACCCGGCGATCGAGGTACGCGGGGTATCGGCAGGGCGACTCGGGCAGGTACGTCGGGATGGTGACCGGTGCAGCCCAGGTCGCCACCGGTGCGTCCACCAGGCGTTGCGGACGTTGCGGCAGATCGAAGTCAGGTGCGAGCACGGATCAGACGCTAGGCTCGTGCCAGGGCGTTCGGAATGCAGGGATCGACTGCCAACCTGGACGATTCTCTGATCCTCACTAGACTTGCGCGATGCGCCTGCGCGACGGCTTTCCTGGTCAGAGACTGCACGTGCTGCCTCGACTTCTGGTCAACCAAGCACAGCAGCGCAAGCCGACCTCACGCATGCTGGTCACCGACGCCGGATACTTCCCGCATGCGGCGATGCACGGTCGATCTCGGCCGGCCGGCGCAGGCGAAACGATTGTGATCATGTGCGCGGACGGCAGCGGCTGGTGCGAACTTGCCGGGGTCAAGCACGACGTGGGTCCGAACGAGGTACTGATCATTCCCGCGGGGGTACCCCACAGCTACTACGCCGTCGCGGCCGAGCCGTGGTCGAGCTGGTGGTTGCACATCACCGGTGATGACGTCCCCGACCTCCTTGCCGCCGTAGGCCTCACGGTTGCCGCACCGAGGGCCCCGATGGCCGACCCGGTGCGTGCCTTCGCGTTCGTGGAGAGCATCTGCGATGACCTGGCTCGCGACGAGACGGCCGCGAGTCTCACCGCAGCCGCCGGCGCGGCGTGGCACCTGCTCGCCCAACTGGCCGCCGAACGCGACGTACGGTGGGTGGCCCAGGAGCCTGTCGCCCGCGTACAGGACCACCTTCGCGCGCATCTCGCAGCGCCCGTCAACCTGCCCGCGCTCGCCGCCCTGGCCGGGTACAGCACCTCACACTTCTCCGCCCGGTTCCGCACGGTGACCGGCTTCTCCGTCACCGAATACGTCAAGCGCCTGCGGATGTCCCTGGCACGTCAGCTGCTCATCACGAGCGACCACAGCGTGGCTGAGATCGCTGCCGCCGTCGGCTATCCCGATCCCTTCTACTTCTCCCGTCACTTCACCGCCGTCAACGGCGTCAGCCCGCGCGAGTTCCGCCGTCGCGCCAAGGAGGAAAACGCTCCTCGTCCCCCTGCGTGATCGCGTCGGTCGCCTACCCGGCGCTGCGGTACGGCGCCAGCCGGTAGGCGCAGCGATCGAAAGTTTAACCGTTTGTATTGACACTCTTTCAGGTGTGGGGTTAGTTTCCGAGTCCCCAATTGTTAAAGCGTTTTCATGCGTCCTTCGATTGGAGCGCTCGTGCCTCAGCTTCCCCGCCGCACGCAGCTGACCGGCACCGCTCCGGCGGGCGCCGCGAGCCAGCCCCCCACGCTGCCGGCAGGCCAACGCATCAGCCGGCGCCGCTTCCTCACCAGTTCGGCGCTGGCCGGTGGCGCGTTGACCGTGCCGCTGCTCGGAGCCTGCAACGCCAGCACGGAGTCCGGTGACGGCAAGACCGTCCTGACCGTCATGTACAAGAACAACGAGCTGACGAAGGAGCAGATCGCCGACTTCGAGGCCAAGAACCCCGATATCAAGATCAGCTTCATTGAGCACGACGGCACCCGGCTCAACGCGATGCTCGCCTCGAACGAGCCGCCGGACCTCGTGCGCGGGCCGGCCGTCGGCAGCGCACGGACCAACGCGCAGGGGTTGGCCACCGAGCTGGACCCGTACCTGGACAAGAGCAGCGTGCTGAACAAGGAAGACCTGCTGCCTGTCAACGACAGCTTCCGGTGGGACGGCAAGCAGATCGGCCGTGGCCCGTACTACGGGCTCGTCAAGGACTGGAGCCAGGACGCGACGCTCTGGTACAACCGGGCGCTGTTCGAAGAGGCCAAGATCGAGCAACTGAGCACGACCGAGCCGATCTCCTACGACGAGCTGTTGGAGATCGGGAAGAAGCTGACCAAGAAGAGCGGTGGCAAGACTCAGGTCTACGGCCTCGGCTTGGAATGGGCATGGAACCTGTACGCACCGATCTCGATGATGATTCTCCAGCAGGGCGGCGATGTCTACAGCGCGGACCTGACCGAGACCGACATGACCACGCCGGAGGCCCTGCGAGCGCTGCGATGGTACGTCGACTTCGCCAAGGCCGGCGTCGGTCCCACCTCCCTGGACCCGGCGCCGGACGGCGCCGACCTGTCGCTGTTCCTCGCCAAGCGGATGGCGATCACCCAGGACGGTTACTGGTACGGCGGCAATTTCGTCGAAGAGTCCGACGAGATCAAGAACAACATCGCGATGGCGCCCGCGCCGGTGATGGGCGACAACCGGATCAGCCCGACGTACGCGGGCTGGGGCGCCTACATCCCCGCGAAGGCCAAGCACAAGGCCGAGGCCTGGAGGCTCATGGAGTACTTCATGGCCGGGGAGCCGTCGGAGGACCGAGCCAAGAGCGGCTGGGGCATTCCGGCCTTGGAGTCGCAGCTGGAGCTGATGCCACAGGAACTGCCGTACCAGAAGCAGGTTTATCAGACGCAGCAGGCCGAGTTGGAGTACGCCGGGCAACTGCCCGACTCTCCCTACATCGGCGGCGCCACCGCATGGGACCCCGTACTCGACAAGCACCTTCAGCGGGCCATCAAGGGCGAGGTCACCGTCGAGGCCGCAGGCAAGGCGATCACCGACGAGATCAACAAAAAGCTGAAGCAGGGCAAGGAGCAGATCGGCTAGTGGCCGCCATGGCAACGAAAAGGGCGCGGGGCGGCAGGAAAGGCTGGCAGCGGTACTCCAGCCGGACGTTCTACCTGTTCGTCTCGCCGTGGCTGCTCGGCTTCGTGCTGCTCACGGCGCTACCGCTCGGCTACGCGTTAGCGATCAGCTTTACCAACTTCGACGGTCGCAGCCCGCGTTGGCGCTGGGTGGGCTTGCGCAACTACGCCGAGCTCTTTGGTGACGCGGATGCCCTCGCCAGCCTGGTCCGCACCCTCGCGTTCACTGCGATCGCGGTGCCGCTCATGGTGGCCGGCGGGCTCGGTCTGGCGGTGCTGCTCAATCAGCGGCTGAGGGCGGTCGGACTGTTCCGCGCGATCTTCTTCCTGCCATCGGTCGTCCCGGTGGTCGCCACGGCCATCATGTGGAAGCTGATCTTCAACCGGGACGCCGGCATCCTCAACGAGATTCTGGATCTGATCAGCATCCCTCCGATCACCTGGCTGGTCGACCCGAACGCGTTCTACGCGCTGGTCATCCTTATCCTGTGGGGACTCGGCGGCGGGATGGTGATCATGCTTGCCGCCCTGCAGGGCGTACCGGCTGAACTGGAAGAGGCGGCGGTCACCGACGGCGCCAACCGCTGGCAGGTGTTCCGGCACGTCACCGTTCCGATGATCTCGCCGGTCATCTTCTTCCAGGTGGTGACCGGCATCATCTTCACCTTCCAGATCGTCATTCAGCCGCTGTTGCTGGCGCAGACGCGTGAGGTCGGCCAGGTGACTCACGTGCCGGAGAGCACCCACGTGTTCATGGTGCAGGTTTACGAGGAGTACTTCGCCAACAATCGCTACGGTTACGGCTCCGCGATGCTGTGGGTGTTCTTCCTGGTCATCCTGGTCGTCACGCTCATCGTGCTGCGGTCCAGCCGGCTGTGGGTGCATTACGAGGTCGACAGCGAGGCTGAACGATGACGCAGACCACCGAGGCCACGCCGCCCGCCGTCAGCACACGGCCGGCTACCCGGCGCCGGCCACGCCGTCGGGGCAACGCGGCGCGCACCTACCTGATCCTGATGGCACTCGCGGTATTTTTCGTTGGTCCGTTCGTCTGGCTTGTGCTTGCCGCGTTGAAGACCAAGGCGGAATGGGTGACGATCCCGGCGAAGATCCTGCCGGAGGAACCGCAGTGGGGGAACTTCACGCAGGCCCTCACCGAGATCAACTTCCCGGCATACCTGGGGAACTCGGCGTTCCTGTCGTTCGTGTTCGCGACTCTTGTGACGTTGTCCAGCGCGGCGGTCGGGTTTGGCTTCGCCCGCCTGCGTGGGCGCGGCAAACGCCCGCTGTTCGTGTTGGTGCTGTCCACCATGATGCTGCCGCAGATCCTCACCCTGATCCCGACGTACGTGCTGTTCGCCAGGGTGGGACTGGTCAACACGTACTGGCCATGGGTGATGTGGGGCCTCGCGGCGTCGCCATTCCTGGTGTTCTTGTTCCGCCAGTTCTTCGCCGCCATCCCCGCCGAACTGGAGGAGGCGGCGATCATCGACGGGTGCGGGTACGGCCGGATCTTCGTGCAGATCTTCCTGCCGCTGTCCCGGCCCGCGCTGTTGACTTCTTTTCTGCTCTCGTTCACCTGGACCTGGGGCGATTGGATCGCCCCGGCCCTGTTCCTCGATCCCGACCAGACCACACTGTCGGTCGCTATCGCCTCGTTCTACCTCGACCCTCATGGCAACCCCGACGCCACGGTGCAGGCGGCCGCCGCCACCCTCTACGTGGTACCCGTCCTGGTGGTCTTCCTGTTCGCTCAGCGCTACTTCATCCGCGGCGTTGTCAGTTCGGGCTTGAAGGGATAATCCTCGACACCCTTGGTTCTGGCGGTCGCCGATGGTGACATCGAAGCCCGTGTACCAACACGTGGCGTGACAAGGGCATCGGCCAGACCATTCACGACCTGCTGCGCCGGCAGGTGCGGGAAATGGCTCGTCGGAAGGCGGACCCGAACCTGGTGGTGCTCGGCACCCAGAGCGTGCACGCGGCGGCCGGAGTGCCCGCTGAGTCGACGGGGCGCGATGCGGCAAAAAAGTACCGGGCCGCAAGCGCGGCCTGGCCGTTGACGTTCTGGGGTTGGTGATCGCGGTAGTCGTGGCGGCCGCGTCTGCGCACGAGAACGCCGTCGGCATCGCGCTGCTGGACAAGGTCGCCGCCGACACCGACGCCGTGGAGAAGGCCCTGGTCGACCAGGGCCTCAAGAACGCCGCCGTCACGCACGGGGAAAAGGTGGGCATCGAGGTGGAGGTCGTGGAGCGCGATCCCGCGCATACGGGGTTCGTTCCCCAGGCCAAGGGGTGGGTCGTGGAACCCGCCTATGGGATCTTGATGTTGCACCGCAGGCTGGTGCGCGACTACGGGCATCTGCCCCGCAGTTCGCAGTCGCGGGTGTACTGGGCGATGACCGCGGTGATACTGCGTCGGCTGACCTCGGCGACCGTGCCCGCCTGACGCACCGCATGACCGGCGGGGAGCTGACGCTCGGCGCGGTGCTGGCACGGCTGGAGGAGCGGGAACGCGAGATCACCGCGCAGGCCGAGACGACGCGGGAACAGATCACGCAGCTGACCACACAGCTCGACGAACTCGGCCGGGCCGCCGAAGAAGTTCGGATCACCCACAAGACACTGCTGGCACCGCCCGGCCCGCAACCGCCCGCGCCGCCGGCACCGAAACTGCCGGACCATCCGGCCTGCCAGCAGATCATGGCGGTGTTCACTGCGGCCGACCATCCGCTGCGTGCGCGACAGGCGCGCGAGGCGATGGACGTGGCGGTCGCGCCCAACAACATCAACAACGTCCGCCTCAAGCCCGCCTCAAGCTCAAACGGCTGGCCGACCGCGGGATCCCGGCCGAGACCGAGCCAGGCTTGTTCACCCGGCCTCGGCCGTAGTCGACTCCTTCGTCGCTGTCTACTTGTCAGCGTAGGTAGCTGACCAGGGACAGGTTGTGTTCGCGGACTCCCTCGACGACCAGGTCCGCCATCCTTCCAGCGCCGTACTCGGAGAAGTGGGTGTTGTCCTTGTACCCGTCCTCCTCTTGGCGCAGGTAGAGCCTGGCGGAGGCGTTCGGACCCAGCGACTCCACCAGCTCCTTGCTCTTGGCGGTCAGGTCGATCACCGGCACGTTGAGCTGGGAGCCGACCCTGTGCATCTCCGCCGGCAGGTCGACGCCCATGCCGTTGACATGTCGCGCGGTAGGAGTGAGCCGGTCGCCGTTGAAGTGCCGCCGTACCGGTGGCGTGACCAGAACGGGGTCGCCACCCCTCTCCCGCACCTGGTTGATCATGGAAGTGAGGTTGCTGCGGTACGCCGATGCCGACGTGGACTTGTCGTTGTGTCCGAACTGGATGAATACCAGGTCGTCCCTCTTGATCAGCGGCTTCATCGTCGGGAACAGCTTCGAGTTGCGCAGGAAGCTCCCCGAGCTCTCGCCGGAGTCGCCGTAGTTGGCGACGACCGCGCCCGCCGACACGTGCGTGGGCATGAGCTGCCCCCAACCGGTCCACGGTGCGAGCATCTGGTCACACGTCGTCGAGTCACCCGCCAGGTACACCACCAGCGGGTCGTTCGCCGCCTGCACCGTCAGACCGGACAGCTTCGGCGCCGAACCGGCGAAGGTGACGTCCAGTCCGGGGTTACCCGTCCCGCCTTGGCCGGTCGGTTGGCCCTCTGGCTGCCGGACGTTGATGGTGTAGGTGTGCTTGGTGATCGTGCCGGCCGCGGTGTTGACCGCGGGCAGGATGCGGCGGCGGGCCTCCACCGACATCGAGGTGTTGCCCGCGGTGTCACGGTCGCCGATCCATGCGGTGACTTCGTAGTTGCCGGGAGCGACGTCGAAGTGGCACACGATCGGCGAACTGCGGACGCACTCCCGCGGCCAGCCGGGTGGCTGTGGTGGGGCGTCTCCGAGTTCGATGTCGAGGTGGTCGATGTTGGGTAGGCCGTTGGTGCTGGTGGGGTTGAGCCGGATGGTGTTGTCACCGGAGTTCAGTTGCACGACCGAGGTTGTGGTGGTCCAGTTGCTCCAACCGCTGGTGGGCGCGAATGACGTCGACAGCACCGTGTCGCCGTTGACGATCAGATCGGCAGGGCGTGTTGTGGTGGAGCCGTTGGCGTAGCCGATGGTGATCGTTGCGGTATCGGCCTCCGGGGCGTTCACGGTGAATTGGGCTGCGGCGCCGATTTCCTGGTCGCCGTTGCAGAATCCGGTGCCGGAGTAGCCGGAGTGGTTCGTGTCGATGGTGCCGTCGCAGGTTGCCGGGGCGGTCTCGGCCTCGTAACGGGTCTCCGCCGCGGCGGCGGCCACCGTGGGGCTGGTGAGGAGTCCGGCACTGGCCAATGCTGCGGCGAGTCCGGCACAGAGCAGCGACACACGCCGCCTAGACGAGCGCATGATGGACCTCCGAAAAGTGATCGAATCGCCTGGAATACAGGACGCAGCTTGCCTGGCCGGCGGAGCAAGAGGGCCAGCTTGGTAGGTGGCATGGTGGGGTGGGGCGCCGCCGGATCTTCGGCCCGCCCCATTCCACATCGCCGCTGCCCGGCGGCAGCGCCCACGGGTGCATGGCGAAGACCGCGACAGGCGCTCCGGCACGGATGGATTCCTTCGGTGACGAAGCCGACGTAAAACGGTTACTAAACAAGAAGCGGGCAGCTGTCAAGGGAGACGGCAGCAATCATCGAGTGGTGGATGTAAGCGCATTACCTCGTGAGCACTGGCCAACACCGGCGCGGTGCGGGTCGGCGACGCCAGCCGTTCGTCGCCGCGCTGATCGTCGCCCTTGTCCATGATCGTGGTGCGCCAGGACCGCGCGGAGGCGGCCGCAGGCCCTTCGTTCACCAATCCAGTGGTGCCGAGGTCCAACCGCGCCGACCCGACGTTGGTCCAGCACGACGGCCAGTACTACTACGTCGCCACCAACGTGGACGTCCGACATCCTGACGCGCCGCGCTTGGACGACCACAACTGGGGCACCGAGCCTGGTGCCGAAGTCCGGCAGTGGACCTGCAACAGTCAGGGGTCCTTTCTCCGTCCAGCGGTGGGTGGTCGACTGACCGACGCAAGGTCGTCAGGACACGCGGGGACGGGCCGAATTGCGTATCACCAGGTGCGTCCCGAGGAGGACGTGCGGTGGTGCGCCGCCGCGTTCCTCGTGCTCCAGTGCGAGGCGCACCGCGGTGCGCCCGGCCTCCTCGTGGGACAGGTGCACGGTGGTGAGGTCGAGATCGAGCGATGGCTGAAGGTCGTCGAATCCCACTATCGACACATCGTCTGGCACCTGGAGCCCGCCCTCGGCCAGCGCCCGGACGGCACCGCCGGCGATGAGGTCGTTGAGGGCGAAGACCGCGGTGAAGTCGCGCGGGCCGGCGGCCAGCCGCTCCTTCATCATCCGGTAACCCTCGTGCCACATCATCATGCCCTCGACCTCCAGCGCTGGGTCGTGCGGCACGCGGTGCGCCGCCAGCGCCCGGCGGTACCCGGCCACCCGGCCATCGGCGGTGGTGTAGCCGGGACGGCTGCCGAGGCACAGGATCCGCTCGTGTCCCGCGGACAGCAGGTGGCTGGTCGCCGCGAACGCGCCACCGTCGTTGTCGTACTCCACGACGACCGCGGGCACATCGGTGCCGAGCGGTGGGCGGCCGCACAGCACCAGCCGGGACCCGCTGGCGGCAAGGGCCTGCGCGTACCGGGCCATGCGCCTGTGGTACTTCTCGTCGGCAACCACGTTGCCGACCAGGATGACCGCCTCGGCATGCTGCTCACGCATGAACTGCACCATGGCGAGCTCGCGCTCGGGGTCGCCGCCGGTCGTGCCGACCAGGCACAGCCTGCCTTCGGCGGCGGTCTGCGCCTCCACGCCCTGGGCGATCTGCGCATAGGCCGGTGAGATCACCGAGTTGAGCACGATGGCGAGGCTTTTGGCCGGCGCGCCGGCAAGAGCGCGGGCGTGGGCATTGGCCACGTAGTCCAGTTCCTCGACGGCGTGCATCACGCGCTCGCGGGTGGCGGGTGAGGCCGGGTAGTCGCCGCTGAGGATTCGTGAGACCGTGGCGACGGAGACCCCTGCCCGGCGCGCCACCTCGCGGATCGTGGACCGCTGTTTGCCGTGGGCAGGCTCGCCAGTCCGTCGCGCCATATTGATCGGCCTTCCCGTCACCACGGTATCGGATGCATCGTTGAGGAAACGGTTACATATCCTTTATACCTTGTCAGCGGCGGCCTCTGAGGCCAGCGAACGGGCTCGCCCTCCACTGGGTAGCGCGCGTAGCTGACCCTGGTACCGAGCAGGACCTCGATCCGCTCCCCGTCCGGCAAGCCGCAGCGTGACCTCGTCGCCGTCGACGGACGCGGTGACCGACGCGCAGTGCGGCGGGATCGCGCGGCACTCTCCTGATCCGTCCAGACCGGATGATCCGCGGGCAGCAGTCCAAGAAACGCCTTGCCCGCCCAGTACGGCGAGGCCGGACCGGAGTAGTGCTGGGTGGCGGGCAGGAAACGGTCGTACCACCCGAGGCCGAACAGTCCGCGCTCGTCCGGCACGCCGTGTTCGGCGAAGTGCCGCAGCACGCCGCCGGCGATCCGTCGGGAACGGCCGGCGGGCAGCGGTGTCGCATCCGTCAGCTCGCCCAGCCACAGCGGTGAGACGCCGGCGTACCGGTAGCACAGCGACCGCCCCTGGTGCTCCGGCGCAACGTCACCGGCGAACATGTGCTGGTACTGCTGCAGGAAGAGGCGCAGCCGCTCGCGGTACACCTCCCGTGCTACCGGTCGCCGGACACCCTGGCCCACAGCGACGGGTACAGGTGCATGGCCCACCCGGCGTAGACAATGAGTCTTGACATGACCAAGACATACTTGGTCCACTGCGGTAGCGCGACAGTAAGCGTTTCAACACCGGGGACAGGTGGAGGGCAATGAGGCCCGAACTATCCCGTCGCACCGTTCCAGTCGGCGCGGCGGTGACCGGTGCGGCGAGCGGACTGCGCGCACCACGGCAGGCGGCCGCCGCACCGAGTGATCAGCGACCCGCGCCGCGACCCTGGCGCAGCGGTGCGGCGGGCGCAGGTCGCCGGGCGCGCAACCCCCGATCTGGCCGCCTGGGATACACGGGTGAGCAGCCGGCTGCACCTCGTGCCTGCCTGGGGCGACTACAGCCCGCGCCGGCTATCCGACCGCTGCTTCGGCGTCCGCAAACGTACCAGCACTGGTTATGGCTGGATCCAGGCCGGCACCGGCGGCCGCGCGTCCGGCCTCGGCTGCGTCGGCGGGATCAGCGGCGGGCTCGCCTTCGGCATACGCGACTTCCGGCAGCCGCACCCCACGCAGCTCGACATCCGCGGCGCGGCCGGGAAGACCGCCGAGGTGACGACCTGGCTCTTGCCGCCCGATGCCACACCTATGGATCTGCGCTTCTACCACGGCGGGATGGGCCAGGACACCTACTCCGGCAACAACACCATCCGGCTCGACCCGACCGCAGCAGCAGGACTGCTCCAACGTCGACTACACGGAAATCGGCCCCAACACCTAACACCACCCACAGCGGTCAGGAGGGCATCCCGATCTCCGATGCCCACCGAACCCGACACCTGAGGAGGTACATCATGCGCAGAGATCATGCGCACGGCCGGACGCAGACCCGATCGCCAGGCCGGGCGAGGAAACTGACCATGGCCGCGCTCGCGGCCGTCGTCGGGCTCCTTATCGCCACCGTGGTAGCCCACCCGGCGTCGGCGGATGAGAATTCGTATCAGCGGGGTCCCGATCCGACCAGGGAAGGTGTCGCGGACTCGCGGGGCAGCTTCGCCACCGCCCAAGTGAGTGTGCCACGGGGCAACGGCTTCGGCGGCGGGGTGATCTACTACCCGACCGACACCAGCCAGGGCACGTTCGGCGCGGTCGCCATCGTGCCGGGCTACACCGCCACCTGGGCAGCTGAAGGGGCCTGGATGGGGCATTGGCTGGCGTCGTTCGGGTTCG
The DNA here is from genome assembly GCF_055578235.1 of Streptomyces sp. NPDC033136. NCBI lineage: Bacteria > Bacillati > Actinomycetota > Actinomycetes > Kitasatosporales > Streptomycetaceae > Streptomyces > Streptomyces sp. NPDC033136. Next base: position 203,510 of record NZ_JBVIPD010000007.1, on the reverse strand, counting down.
TGGTCATCGGGATAGACACCATCAACCGCAACGACCGGGAGACCTCGCGGGGGACCCAGTTGCTGGCGGCGATGGACTACCTGACGCAGCGCAGTCCGGTGCGTGACCGCGTCGACGCGAGCCGGGTGGCGGGGATGGGCCACTCGATGGGTGGCGGCGGCGCCGTGTACGCGGCCCTGCAGCGACCGTCGTTGAAGGCCGCGGTCGGGCTGGCGCCGTACAGCCCGTCGCGGGACTTGGACAACATGCGGGTCCCCACCTTGCTGGTGGCCGGCGAGAACGACACGGTCACCACGCCGGCCAGCACCCGCGGCCTCTACAACAGCATTCCGGCCTCGACGGAGCGGGCGTACCTCGAACTGTCCGACGCCGATCACAGCTTCCCCACCTCGAACAACTCGGTGATGATGCGCAAGGTCATCCCCTGGCTGAAGATCTTCGTCGACCACGACACGCGCTACAGCCAGTTCATGTGCCCGCTGATGGACTGGACCGGTGTCAAGGCGTACCGCAGCAGTTGCCCGCTTGACCCGGACGGACCGACCGATTCGTCGTTCAGCCTGGTCGGCGCCGATTCCGGCAGGTGTCTGGACGTCCCAGCCGCCGCCCAGACCAACGGCACCGGGCTGATCATCTACACCTGCAACGGGGCGGCCAATCAGCGTTGGACCCACACGGCGGCCGGCGAGTTGCGTGTCTACGGCAACGCCAAGTGCATGGAAGCGGGCGGCAGCGCGGGCAGCCGGGCAGTGATCAACTCGTGTACCGGCGGCGACATGCAGAAGTGGACGTTGAACGCCAACGGCTCGGTCACGAACGTCCAATCCGGTCTCTGTCTGGACGTCAGCGGCCGCAGCACCGCCAACAACGCCACCGTCAACGTCTGGACCTGCCACAACGGCCCCAACCAGACCTGGGACCGGCAACCCCCTGCCCCCTGAGAGGGCGGTATGAGACCTGATGCCCGATTCTTCGTTTCGTGCGGGACAAGCGGGCAGGTCGTGGCGACCTCGTTCCCCCGCTGATCGCGGTTGTCGTTCGGCTCCACTTCCTGCCGTTGGCGGCGGTGCTCGAGCAGCCTCGACTGCGAATACCGGCGCGCCTGTTGATCGCTTCCGGGGCGGCTGGAGTGACCGTCCGGCTCACGAACGGCCCGGACGAGACCGTTCGCCTCGTGGTAGGCCCTATTTCTGCGCTCTCCCTGTGGGATATGGCGAATTGCACAGTCGCAGGGGTGGCATCTGCTGCCGGGACAAGGGGGCGGCGATTGAGGGCTACCACGACGCATGACGGCCATCCTGTCTTGGTGGCATAGCGAGTGGGGCGGGGGGGGGGGGGGGGGGGGGGGGGGGGAAAAGGGGGGGGGGGGGGGGGGGGGAAAGAAAGATAAAGCGCGCCGGCGGCACCCCCCCCTGGAAGAACACAAAAAAAGAAAAAG